>JBBDSD010000267.1:0-5700 GCA_040905065.1 Trueperaceae bacterium
GTAATGGAGGGGAACCAGCATGGCGCGCAGTGTCCAGAGCGCATTCCGCTACCCGTTCGCCGTCGTGCGCACCGCGACCGGCGTTTCGGCGGGCGCGCTGCAGTTCCCCGCCATGGCGACCGCCGCTTCGATGGACGAGCTCCTCCCCCTGCTCGAGCAGCAAGTCGCCCTCTACCTGTTGGACCGTCATTTGGAGGGGGACACGCCACAGCCGCCCAAGGCGGCAACGCCGTCGGACCTCCGGGACTACGAAGAGGAAGGCGATACGCCCGAGGTGGTCTACGTCCAACCAGCACCGATGAGCGTCGTCAGCGTCGCGATCGAGCGAGCGTTACGTGAGGAAGGACTCTCCCAGGCCGAGATGGCCCGCCGAATGAACGTCCCACGAAGCGTGGTGAGCCGGATCGTGAACCCTTTCTACTTCGGGCACTCCAGCCGGACGCTGCGCAGCGTCGCCACCGCTCTCGGTCGCGATTTGCACGTGTCGATCGATCGGCCCGAGTCCCGTAGCGATCGAACACGTCGCGAGGATGCCTCGCTTCCTAACCTGACGTTTTGAGCGAGGGCAAGCCCGTTCAGCGTCACCGGACCGAACGTAGAGCGCCCTCGGTCCTTTGCGCACCTTCGTTCTCACGCCCGCGTCAACACGATCCTCCACTCCGACGCGCCCAGCTCCTCGACGCTGCTGACCTGATGCCCGGCGTTCTCCGCCCAGCGCGTCACGTTGTCCAGCGCCAGGGGGTAGTCGATCAGCACCTCCAACGTCGCGCCGCTGGGTAGGGCCTCCAGCGCCTTCTTCGCCTCGAACAGGGGATAGGGACAGATTTCTCCGCGGACGTCCAGCGTGGTCGCGTCGGTCATGGCGCCTCCTTCGTGATGGCGTGAGCCGTGCCTGGCGTGCGTCGTGCGTGGTGGCTCGGGATGGTGTCGCGCGCGCGGCGGGAGGGGGCCGGCGTACGCGGCGGTCGGTTCGCTCGGACGGCGCTGGCTAGGGGGGGGCGAGGATCAGTCGCTGGCGGCCGGCGCGGCCATCTCGCGCTGCATGCGTCGTGCGGGCAGCACGAACAGCCAGATCGCCATGCCCCAAGCGCCGACCAGGATGCTGAGCGTGGTGACCACGCTGCCGACGGACAGGACCGACAGGCCGGTGAGGCTGTGCCCGATGGTGCAGCCGCCGGCCAGTTGGGCGCCGAAGCCCATCAGCAGGCCGCCGACGCCCGACTGCAGCAGGCGGCCGCCCTTGGCGACGCGCCAGCGCAGTTCGCCGTTCGACCATGCGGACAGGAACGACCCCAGCAACAGTCCAACGATCAGCATGCTGCCCCAGTCCAGCGCCAGCCGGCCCGTGAACAGGCCCTCGAACCAGCTGCGCAGCGGTCCGGTCATCGACAGTCCGAACGATCGCCCCGTCCCGCTGGACGCCAGCCAGGCGGCCACGCCGATCACGCCCAGCGCGGCGCCGGCGGCGCGCCAGTCCCACCCGCCGCTGCGGTAGCTGCTCGCGCCGGCCCGCCAGAACCACACGCCTGCAGCCAGCGTCAGCGGCAGCACCACCAGCCAGGGCGAGACGCCGAGCAGGTTCGGCAGCGTCATCGCTGCGCCGTCGACACGGAACTCCGCGCTGCGGAGCGCCTCCTGCAGCGGTGCCAAGGCTCCTTCGGCCATCACCACGATGCCCACGCCGAAGGCGATCAGGGCGACCAGCGACGCGGCCAGCCCCTCGCCGACGCGGTAGCAGGTGCCGCTGGAGCATCCGCCCGCCAGCACCATGCCCACACCGAACGTCACGCCCCCCAGCACGTTGGCCAGCAGCCAGAACGGGGGGACGGAGGTGGGCAGCAGACCCCACTGCGACAGTGCCGTGACGCCCAACATCTGGACCACCACCGCCAGCGCCCAAGCGCGCAGCAGGGTGCCGTCCTGGATCAGCAGCGCGTCGCGGAAACCGGTGTTGGTGCAGAAGCGACCGCGCTGCAGCGCGTAACCGAACGCCAGGCCGACCGCCAGTCCGGAGGCGAGCACGCTCAGCATCGGGTCCGGCCTCGGCGTGGCGCCGTGCGCCCGGTCGCTGCGTGCAGGAAGGCGTGGGTTGGCCGCGTCGTCAGCGCCAACATACGCTGCCCGACGGGGTGCTGGTCGCCTGCGCCGACGCCGTACGGGACAGCGGCAGGCCGGCCTGGGTCAGGCCTTCGAACGGTCCGTGGTAGACGTGCACGTGCTGGATGCCGTAGGCGTCCAAGAGCAGCCAAGCGCGCGCTGCCTGCTGCAGGTCGCCGCCATACACCAGCGGATGGGTGTCGCGCGTCAGCCGGAGCTGCTGCAACCGAGCGTGCAGCGCGGACCAGCGCGGCAAGCCCCCCTCCGCCAGCAGCGCGTCCGCGTCCAGCCGCACGGCGTTCTCGAGGTGGCCAGCACCGTACGCCTGGGCGGTGCGCAGGTCGACCGGCGCGACGGCGTGCTCGGCCAGGTGCTCCTCCGCTTCGTCGGCGGGGACCAGCAGTCTGCGGTCGAACGCGAACGAGGTCTCGCTGGGCGTCGCTTCGGGCGGCGGTCCAGCGACGGTCTCGCCTACCGACGCACGCCACGCCTCCAGTCCACCCTCGAGGAGGCGCGCGTCCAGGCCGAAGGCGTGCAGCACCAGCAGCACCAGGGGCGCGTTGCGCCCGTCGCCGTCGTCGTACACCACGATCCGGTCGTCGCTGGACAGGCCGACGGCGCGCAACGTGTCCGCCAGAGCGTCGGGCGCGGCCAGCATTCCGGGGACGGGTCCGTCGAACGACAACAGGGTGCGCGACCACAACGGCCGGGCGCCAGGAAGGTGCTCGTTCCGGTACGCCAGCGATCCGCGCGCGTCCAGCACCACCGCGTCGCTCGGCACATCGCGAACGATCAGGGCGTGCGCGTTCGGCAGCGGCCGGTTCAGGCCGTACAGGCCCAAGCCCGCGGCCGCCGTCAGCAGGGCGGCGAGTCCGATCTCGATCGTGCGCGCGACGGCGCTCGTGCGGCGCGGCGTCGGTGCAGGCGGTGTCGCTCCAGGCGGCGTCGTTCCAGATGGTGATGTGCTAGATGGTGCCGTTCCGTTCACACCTTCCCGCAGCATCGGTCGGGGCACCCTGCGGGGAAGATCCGACCCGACGCCAACGCTACGCCCAGCGGATGGCCGGCCTCGGTGCGTTCTGGCAACGGCGTCTCGAGGTACGCCGCCCCCACCGGTCGGGCCCCCACCGGGATGAGCGTGGCCACCTCGAAGTCGGGGAGCGTCACCGCCGCCACGGCGTCGCGACCGGGCAGCGGCACGAAGAACGTCTCCGCGTCCGGCCGGTACACGAAGGTGCCCGTGATCGGGTTCGATCCTTCGGGGAACTTCACGGACTTGACCACCGTCGCGGTCGCCAGCTCGATGATCGACAGTTCCGACGAGTCGCGACAGATCACGATGCCGTACCGTTCGTCGGGCGTGAATTCGCTGGTGATCGGTCCGACGCCCAGCCCGTCCTCCGGCGTGAGGCGGGCGGTCTCGACGGGGTTCTCGGGGTCGGCCAAGTCGAAGATCGACTCGCTGCCCGTCTCGGAGCCGCCTTCGACCTTGGCGTTCTCGACCAGCAGGGTGCGACCGCTGGGGGCCACCGTGGCCATGTACGGCTCGAGCGGCGCGTCGCCGAACGATTCCATGGGGATGACGGCGACGCGTTCGAACGGATCGATGCGCACGACGGTCAGGGTGTCGCCGCCCCGGTCCGGCGCGTAGGCGTAGCGGCCGTCGCGCGTGATGGTCATGTCGCACGGGCTGGCGCCTTGGTAGGTGTCGAACTGCTCGGCCGGTCGACCGAAGTCGGGATGGTCGGGATCGGCCACGATCTTCAGGTAGCGGTCGTCGAAGCGGGCCGCGTCGATTACGAAGCGACCGTCCGGCGTGATCTCGGTGTAGTTCTGGCTGGAGTCGGTGATCAGTTCGCTGACCCGCTCGCCGCTGGAGAGGCTGTAGGCGTGCACCGCGTCGTTGGGTCCACCGGTCCAGATCTTGTCCCGCGCGAAGTGCCAGCGCGTGGAGGGGAGCGAGTACGAACCGGCCAGCGGCACGGTGGCCAGCACCTGGTAGCTGTCCGGATCGATCAGGCTGACGCTGGGTGCGGTGTCCGCGTCGCCCGCGTTGGACACCGCGATCAGGTCGCGTCGCCCTCCAGGGCCTTGCGCGAAACCGATGCCGAGCGTGCCGACGCTCGCGAGCGCGGCGCCGGCGGCAGTACGTCTCAAAAATTCGCGACGATTCATGACGTCACCTCCATAGGAACGTGCGTGTCGATGGGCGTATCGGTTCGGTTGCCCCACTCGGCCCAGGAGCCGAGGTACAGCCGTGCGTTCGCGTGCCCCAAGTGCCGGAGCACGGCGCAGGCGTGCGCGGCGCGGACTCCGCTCTGGCAGTAGGTCGCGATCTCGGGCGCTGCGAGGGTCCGCGACCACGAGCGTCTCAGCGTCTCTTCAGAGCAAAGTCGCCCGTCGGCGTCCACCGCCTCCTCCCAATCTGCGTGCACGGCGCCGGGCAGGTGGCCGCCCCGTCGCGCTGCGGCCAGCGTGCCGTCGAACTCCTCGCGCGAGCGCGTGTCCACGATCCGGAGCGCGTCGTCGTCCAGGCGGGTCAGCAACTCCTCGCGCGTGACGAGTCGTGCGGGGTCGAAGCGCGGCTCGAAGGGGGAGGCGACGGGCGTGGTCGCGGGGGCCCCGGAGTCGAGCGGCAGGCCGGCGTCCTGCCAGGCGCGCAGCCCGCCGTCCAGGAGGTGCACGGCGGGGTGGCCGTAGGCGTCCAGCGTCCACCACAGGTGGGCGGCGTCCGCGCCGGCATCGGCGGCGTACACGACCGCCGGGCCCGCACCGAGCCCGAGCGCGTGGAGTCGTTCGGCCAGGCGCTCGCTCGAGATCAGCGTCCGCGTGCCGTCGACGGTCGGGTTCAGGTCGCGGGCGGGCAGCGAGAGCGCGCCCGGCAGGTGGCCTTCCTCGTAGGCCCGGAGACTACGGGCGTCGACGAGCTGCAGCGCACCGGTCTCGGCCAGGGAACGGACCTCCTGGACCGAAAGGAACACGCCTGCGTCGCCATCGGTGCGCATCGAAACGCTCGCTGACGGGCGCTCTTCTGGAACGGTTCCCTGCTGCCGGTCGGATGGATGCATGCCCCACCGTAGAGAGCATGACAAGGTCTGTCAAGTATCGGGTCCGACATGGGCGGACGCGATTCAGTGGAACCACCTCTATTCCCACCCGAACTGCACCTTCATCCGCTCCGGATCGTGCTCCGCCAACTCCATGCCCTCGGCGAACCGGTCGATCGGCAGAACGTGGGAGACGAGGGGCTCGACCCGGACGGCGCCGCTGCGGATCAGGGCGACGGCGGGCGCCATGGTGCGGTTCACGGCGAACGACCCGACCAGCGACAGGTCGCGGCGGAACAACTGGTACGGCGCGATGCGGGCGTACGCGTCCTCGGGCGCCACGCCGAACACCCAGACGGTGCCGCCGGGTCGGGCGAACTCCACGGTGCTCTCCAGCACGGCTGGCACGCCGGTCGCTTCGGCGATCAGGTCGAAGCCGAGGGGCGCGAACGCGCGCAGCTCGGGCAGCTGCTCCGGCTCGATCGCCAGGTCGGCGCCCAGCGTGCGGGCGACGGCGGGCCTCACCGGCGCCCTGTCGACCACCACGACGCGCTCG
>JBBDSD010000268.1:0-5697 GCA_040905065.1 Trueperaceae bacterium
CCTCCGTCCGGTCCGCCCGGGCGGACCGGCGGGCGGAACGCGCCCGGGTCTCGGTCGTCGTCGTTGCCGAACGGGATGGTGGGCCCGTCGTCCAAGGTGAACTGCGGGCCCTCCGGCGTGCCGGGCGCCCCGATGGTGATCACCAGCTCGCCGCTGCGGGTGTCCCAACTACCGTACAGCGCCCAGCAGCAGCGGTCCCAGGTCAGGAACAGGCGCGGGCGCGGATCGAACGCGAACTCGCCCACGTCCTCGTCCACCAGCTCCCACACGTCGTTCAGCACCGCGCCGACCGCCAGGTCGCGCGTGGGGCGCACCACCAGCGCCACCTCGTCCAGCGTCAGGCGGCCGCTGCGGACCTCCTCCTCCGCCACGTCGTAGCTGCCGCGGTAGCCGAACGTGCCCTGCAGCCCGACGGTGCCGAACAGGTCCAGCCCCAGCTCCAGGTTGGCGCGGCGCAACCAGGCGCCGGGCAGGGCGTCGTCCGGCAGGGGCACGTCCACGAAGCCGTCCAGCGCCACGCGGATGCGTCCCGCCGCGAACGCCCGGTCGGCCAGGCGCACGCGCGCCTCGAACAGGGTGCCGCGCCGCTCGGTGCCGTCGTCGGTGGGCACGAAGGTGGTGCGCAGTTCCGCCCGGAAGCGCACGCCGGCTTGGCCGCCGCCCCGACTACCGCCCTGGCCACCGTCGTCCTCGACGCGAACGGTCACGCGACGCGTGGCGTCCGGATCCGGTTCCAGGCCCCACCAAGCGGCCGGCACCAGCGTGACGCCCTCCAGCGTGGCGCGCAGCACCGTGCGCCACCGGGCGGTGAAGCGGTGCGTGCCGGGCGGTCCGTCCTCCGGGCCGTAGCGTTCCTCCGCCTCGAGCCGGACCGGTCCCAGGTCGGCCGCTGCGCGGTAGCCGGCGGTGAGCAGTTCGCCCTCGTTCAGGTCCCACTCCGCGCGCAGCTCGACGCCCGGCCACGGTTCGCGCTCCGACAGGGTGCCCAGCGTGAGCGTGGCGCGCAGCGGCGTCCAGTCGCCGCGATCGGGATCGCTCGGCTCGGCCTCGATCCCCGCCTCCAACCGCAGCGTGGCCACGTCGCGCGCGCCCGCCTCGACGCTGCCGTCGGCGCGGGTGCGGTCGCGTTCCGGCTCGCCCTCCGCCTCGCCCTCGTCCGTGCCCGGCTGCGACGGATCGATGTCCCAGAGGCCGGACAGGTCGGCCCGCGACGTGAAGCGGCCGCTGTCCAGGCGTACGCCCACCTCGCCGCTCAGGGTGCCCGGATCGCCCTCGGCCGGGTCGGCGTCGTGCGTGAGCGACAGCGACAGGGCGGGCAGGTTCGTGAACGCGTCCAGCCGCAGGCGGGTGGGGGAGAGTCCCAGCTCGTCCGGGCGGCGGTCGTCCTCCAGCACGTAGCCGGCCTCGGCCCGGAGCTGCACGCCGGTCAGGGGACGCAGGTCCAGCGTGGCGCGCAGGTCGCTGCGGTTGCGCAGCGCGATGCGGTCGAACGCGAACGGCGTTTCGCCCTCGTTGGCGTCGCGTTGGAAGCGCAGCTCGAACGATCCGACCCGGCCGAAGCGGGCCACGCTGCGCAGCTCGGAGCGCCAAGCCACCTGGCGCTCCCCACCGCCGTAGTACCGACCGCGGAAGTGGTTGGAGCCGCTCACCTCCAGGAACCCCGCCACGGTGGCGCGCGGCAGCGCGACGCGGTGCTCCACTTCGAAGCGACCGTCGCTCACCTGCGACAGCCCCGCTACGCCGCGGTGCGTCGGATCGGGCGCGTCGCGGAACGCGCCCAGATCCAGCCGGGCGTCCTCGATCCGGACCGGACCGACGTTGCGCGGCAGGGCGTCGTGCGCCTCGAACCGGAGGCGCAACGGTTCGGCCCGTGCAGTGTTCGCGCCGTCCCAGCTGGGCGACCGGACCGCCTCCGCCGTCAACGGCACCGGCAGGCGCGTGCTGACCGCCACGCGGGCGTCGCCCCACGGCGTGGCGAGCTCCGTGGCCACCTCGGCGTCCACCTCGAGCAGGTCGCGCCGCACCGCGTCGTCGCGCCCCACCCGGAACCGCACCGCGGGACCGTCGGCCGCGGCGTCGGTGCGGTAGGCGGCCTCGAGCCGCACGCGTGCCTCGCTGGCGTCGCGCGCCAGGTGCTCCTCCAGCGGCGGGCGGTACGACGCCTCGATCCGGCCCGCCCCCCGGTCGTCGTAGAAGCGGTGATCGACGCCCAGCGCCAGGTAGCTGCGGACCGGACGCCCGCCCAACAGCGCGCCGTCGAAGAACCCGCCCCGCTCCGGATCCACGTCCGCCAGCCAGCGGGCGGTGAAGGTGCCGTACGCGTTGGCGCCCGAGGCGTACGGCCAGTCCAGCCGCACCTCCGACGGGGTGGTCTCGGAGCCGCTGCGGATCTCCAATCGCGGCACGCGCGACGGCTCGGCGATCGGCAGCACCAGGAGCGGCAGGTTCATGACGGGGCGTTCACGGATCAGGATCTGCGCCTCCCACGCGATCAGGCGGTCGCCGGGCAGGATCTCGATCCGCTCCGCACGGAAGCCGAAGTCCTCGACCTCCTGACCGCACCGCGCGCACGGCCCGAACGAGCCCTCCATCAGGCGGATCCGTCCCTCGACCCGTTGCGCGCGCTCGCCCCGCACCTCGACCGAACCGGTGATCACCAGCACCTGCGTGCCGTCCAGGCGCCCGTCGCGAAGCGACACGATCAGGTCATCGCCGACCAACGTCTCGTCCGGGCGCTCGACCCGGCCGCGCCCGATGATGCGCACCTGACCCAGCTCGGGATCGAACTCCAGCCGCGAGGCGATCAGGGTTACCCCATCGCTTCGCACGGTGACGCGCTCCGCCTCGATCAGGTACAGCGTCCGTTCCTCGCCGCTCGGCAAACGGATCGTACGCAGTTCCAAGCGCGCGTTCGGATCGTCGTGGGTATCGATGGTCACCGTCTGCGCCGCCGCGACGGCCAGCCCGGCGAGGACCAGGCAAACCAGCGCGACGCGGAGCAGGCGCACGCCGCTCACCGCCGCTGCACCCACGCCAGCAACGCCGCGCCGGCCGCCAGGTACAGCAGCACCGGTGACCAGCCAGCCAGCCACGCCGGAATCGTGCCTTGCGCGCCCAGCAGCTTGGTGACGCTCCAGGTGGCGTAGTACAGGAAGGTCAGCGTCAGCACCGACACCATCCCGACCGGCGTGCCGCGCCGCACGCCGGCCAGCGCCACCGCCAGCGCGAACACCGCGAACGCGATCGCGGCCGCCGGTTCCGCCGCCTTGCGGTGCAGCGCCGTCCAGGCCGACGGATCGGCCCGGTCCTGGCGCAGCCGCTGCAGCAGCTCCGGCAGCGGCAGGGTGATCAGGTCGCTGCGCGTCACGGACGCCGCCGCCAGGCCGCGGACCGGCACTTCGGCCCGATCGGCGCGCATGGCCAGCGACGGTCGTCCGGCGTCCAGCACCTGCAGGCGCACGTTCGTGAGTTCCCACACGCCGGCGCCCGGATCCAGCCGGCCGCTCTCCGCCTCGATCAGCTCCGACGGGCCCGACAGGCCGCTCGGCGCGATGATCACGACGCCCTCCGCTACGCCGCCCGGCCGCAAGCGCTCCAGGAACAGGCTGCGCCCGCGCGCGTCGGTGAAGAACACGCCCTCCTGCAGCAGGACCGACGGCGAGGTCAGCAAGATCTCGCGCTGCACCTCGGCCGCCCGACCCTCCGCCCACGGCACCAGCAGCTCCGCATTGGCGGCCGCCAGCAGCGCCACCATCGCGCCCGTGGCCAGCAGCGGCCGCAACAACGTGAGCGGCGACAGACCCAACGTCAACGCCGCCCGCAGCTCCCGATCGGCCGCCATCCGCGCCAGTGCCAGCAGCGCCGCGAACAGCAGCGCCAGCGTGATGCCGGCGGACGCGGCCGCCGGCAGCTTGTACAGCAGCCAGCGGGCCACCAGGCCGACCGGCGCGCCGCGCGCCAGCGCGTCCGCCAGCACCGTCAACAGGAAGTTCGTGAGCAGCAGGACCAGCAACGTCGCCAGGCCCGCCAGGTAGAGCGGACCGATCTCGCGCAGCAGAGCGCGCGCCAGGGTGCTCATGGCCAGGGTGCTCATGGACCAGGTGCTCATGCGGCCGCCGTTCACGCGCGGTCCCCGCGCGCCACCTGGAGCAGGCCGATCACGGCCACCAGCGCCGGCGTGGCCCAGGCGGCCACGGCCGGCCCCAGCACCCCCCGGTCGAAGAGCGCGGCGGTGAACGTCCACAATGCCCAGAAGGCGGCGACCAGGGCGATGGTCCACGCCACCCCCGCCGCGCGCCCGCGCAGACGCAACGCCAGCGACCCGGCCGCCAGCACGAACACGAACGCCGAGGCGGCGTCGGCCAGGCGGCGGTGCAGGTCGAAGCGAAGTTCGGACGCGTCGGCCCCCGCCGCGCGTCGCTCCGCGATGCGGGTGCTCAGTTCGCCCAGCGTGAGCTGGTCGGCACGCGCCAGCGTCGCGTCCGGATCCAGCGCCAGCGGGAACGCGATCGTCTCCGGGCCGACCTGCACCGGATCGGCGTCGCGCGCGTGGGACCACCCCGACTCCAGCTCCCAGCGACCGGGATCGGGAATCCAGCGGCCGCTGTGGGCGGTGCGCACGGTGCCGTCCGCCCGGCGGATCACGATGCCGTCCAGGCGTGCCTGTCCGGGCCGGTCCAGGTCGGCGCGAATGCGGGCGGCGTGGAAGATCGTGCCCTCCACGACGAACGACGCGTCGCGCTCGGTCGCGGCCGGCGGGCGGGCGTACAAAAACGTGTCGATGATGCGTTGGTAGGTTCGCTCGGCACGAGGTTCCCAGCTGCCGTTCACCGCCACCGCGGCCAGCGACACCAGCGCGCCCCACGCCAGCAGCGGCAGCAGCAGCCGGCTGGGCGCCACGCCCCCGGCCTGCATCGCCTTCAGTTCGGAGTCGCGCGCCATCCGTCCGCCGGCGACCAGCACCGCGAAGGTGGCGGCCACCGGCAGGCCCAGGTGCAGGAACCACGGAACCTTGGCCGCCAGCAAGCGCGCGATCTGGACGGGCTCGGCGTCCTGTTCGATCAGGAAGCGGGCCAGCACCGTCAGCAGGTCGATCGACAGCAGCAACGCCACGGCGGCCACGCCCAGCACGAACAGGCCGGTGATCTCGAACACCAGGCTTCGCGCAAGGCGGAACGGCACGCCTGCGAGCATAGCATCGGGTTCGGCGCGGCCCGAACGCAGGTACCCTGCCGCTTCGGCCGGGGCGGTGTCGAGGAGCGGGCGCGCCAGCGGTAGGCTGGCAGGGTGAGCGACGCGCCCTCCGACGTTCCCTCGGCCGGCCCCCGCGAAGGCCCCCGCGACGGTCCCTGCGACGGGTCCTGCGCCGCCCCCCGTCCGGTGGCGCTGGTCGCGGTGCAGGCGTCCCTGCATCCGGATCGCTACCGCAGCGAAGCCGCCTACCGCGCGTGGGTCCTGGACGCCTGCGAACGGGCGGTGGACGGCCTGCCGCCGGCTGCGGAGGTGCCGCGCCTGCTGGCGTTCCCAGAACTGATCGGGGCGCCGCTTTCGTGGGCGCTGGACCGCCCGCCCGACGCGCGCGACCAGGACCGCGCCCTGCACCGCGCATGGGCCAACGTCCGCGAGCGACCGGGGGAGCTGGCGCGCGCCGCCGTGCGTTGGCGCCGACTGGGCCTCGGGCTGCTGCACCACCTGCGT
>JBBDSD010000269.1:0-5680 GCA_040905065.1 Trueperaceae bacterium
CGCCGGGCGGCCGGCAGGTAGGCCGACGCGACGTAGTCGCGCACCATCCGCTGCGCGTTGAAGCGGGGCGTGACCGTGGCGATCGCCGTCGCGGACCGATGCATCCAGTCGACCGGCACGCCCGTCGCGTCGCGACGGTAGTAGAGCGGTACGACCTCGTGTTCGAGCAGGGCGTACAACGCTTCCGCGTCGGCGGCGTCGACGCGCTCGGGGTCGTCGAACGCGTCGCCGTTCCCGATCGCCCAGCCGTTCGCGCCGTCGTACCCTTCCGGCCACCAGCCGTCCAGGATCGACAGGTTCAGCACACCGTTCATGGCGGCCTTCTGTCCCGACGTGCCGGACGCCTCCAGCGGGCGGCGGGGGTTGTTGAGCCACACGTCCACGCCGCGCGTGAGGGCGCGGCCGACCGCCATGTCGTAGTCCTCGGCGAACAGGATCCGCCCTTCGAAGCGCGGGTCGCGCGCCAGCGTGTCGATGGTGCGGATCAGGTCCTGGCCCTGATGGTCGGCAGGGTGCGCCTTGCCGGCGAACACGAGCTGCACCGGCCGCTCGTCCGAGGCCAGGATGCGCTCCAGCCGGTCTAGGTCCCGGAAGATCAGGGTGGCGCGCTTGTAGGTCGCGAACCGTCGCGCGAACCCGATGGTGAGCCGCTCCGGGTCGAACAGCTGGTCGCTGCCCCGCTGCTGCGACGGCGTCGCCTGGTGCCGCACGCGTTGGGCGCGCAGGCGACGGCGCAGGAACCGGATCGAACGCTGCTTGAGGGCCCGTCGCGCCTTCCACAGCTTGGCGGGATCCAGCTCCCGCACCGGGGCGAACGCGGCGTCGTCGGTCAGGTCGTGGCGCCAGTCGTCGGGTAGGACCTCGTCCAGCAGCTCCGCGATCTCGGGTGCCTGCCAGGTGGCGGCGTGCACGCCGTTGGTGACGTGACCGATCGGCACTTCGTCGGTCGGGACTCCGGGCCACAGGTCGCGCCAGATGTGGCGGCTGGTGTCGCCGTGCAACTCGGCGACGCCGTTGCGATGCGATGCGTTCCGTAACGCCAACGCAGGCATGCTGAACACCGGACCCCAGCCGTGATCGGCCAAGCCGAGGGCGTGGAACCGGGTCCGGTCCAACCCCAGCCGCTCCGGCCAGCCGGCGAACGCCTGATCGATCAGCTCGAACGGGAAGGCGTCGTTGCCGGCGGTGACCGGTGTATGCACCGTGAACGCCGTTCCGGCCGCGACCGATTCGCGTGCCACGTCGAACGGCACGCCGGCCTCCACCAGCTCGCGGCAACGTTCCAGGATTAGGAACGCGCTGTGCCCCTCGTTCACGTGCCAGGCGTCGGGCGCGACGCCAAGCGCGCGCAGCATGCGCACCCCGCCGATGCCCAGCACCATCTCCTGCGCGATGCGGGTGCGCTGGTCACCGCCGTACAGGCGACGCGTCCAGGCGCGGACGTCTTCAGGGTTGCCGTCGTGATCGAGGTCCAAAAGCACCACCCGTACGCGGCCCACCCACGTCGTCCACGCCCGCACCTGCACGGTCCGCCCGAACGCTTCGACCGGCACCGTGACCGGGTCGCCTGCGTCGTCGGTGGCCGGGGCGAGGGGTAGATCGTCCGGCTCCAGGCGCGTGAACACCGCCTCCTGGCTGCCGTCCTCGGCGATGCGCTGATGGAAGTAGCCCTCGGGGTACCAGAGGCCGACCGCGATCAGCGGCACGCCCAGATCGCTGGCGGCCTTGGTGTGATCGCCGGCCAGGATGCCCAGGCCGCCGGAGTACTGCGGCAGCGACTCGTGCCAGCCGTACTCGGCGCAGAAGTAGGCGAACGTGGCCTCCTCGCCGACCTCGCGGTCGTACCAGCGCGCCGGCGCGAGTTCCTCGTCCAGCTGCTGCTCGGCACGGTGAAGTTCGTCCAAGAAGTCGGCGTCGGCCGCGGCGGCGGTCAGTCGCTCGGGCGACGCTTCGCGCAGCAGGCGGACGGGGTTGTGTCCGCTCCGGTCCCACGCGTCCGGGTCCAGTCGTCGGAAGAGGGCGCGCACGTCGTGCGACCAGCTCCAGGCCAGATTCTTGGCCAGGCGGTCCAGGGGGGCGAGTTCGTCGGGTAGGGTGGGTAGCACGGTCCAGCGACCAAGAATCGGCACGGTGAGCACTCCAAGCTGCGGCGGGCCGCACCTTGGACGCCCCCGCGTGGCGGATCGTACCACCGGCCCCGGGACGGCTTCGTGGCCTCGTGCGCCCCGTCCGTGTCAGGCTGTCCCCTATGCCGTCTCCTCCTCGCGCCCTTCGTCTTGGACGACGTTCGTCCTTCGGATTCGGCGTCCGTGCCGCCCACGGACGCCGTGCGCTCTTCGTCGCGCTCGCCGCGTGCGCGTTCGCGGTCGCCGCCGCCGCCCACGCCCAGACGTTCACCGTACGCACCTCCGTCGTGGGCGGAGAATCGGGTCTCGCCGTCGAGGCACGGACCGTGCTGCGCGACCTGCCGTCCGGCTCGGACCGGGTCGCGACCGAATGGATCGTGGGCCACGACCCTGGAGCCGACGTGGTGGCGCGCGTGCAACGGGCCTTCGGTCCGCTCGGCACCCTGCTGATCGAGGCGGGCGTGGGAGCGCGGCTGGGAGACCAACCGGTCGCGCGAGCGTGTGTCGGTGTCCGAGGGTCGATCGGTCCGGTCGCGGCCCGATTCGAGGCAGCCTGGACGGGAGCGCCCACCCAGCGCTTCGATCCCTTGGCCGACGGCGGCCGCGAGGCGTTCGGTGCCGAGGCGTCGGCGACGCTGGAGGGCAGCGGTCGCGTGAGCGCCGCCTGGTTGATCGACGGGGCGATCGCGGTACGCACCGACGTGGCCGGCCGCTGGGTCGGAGACCTGGACGCCGGCGTGCGGGGGCGCCGCCTGCTGGCTCCGACGTGGGACGCGACCGCATCGGGCTACGTGCGGACCGGTCCGGACGGGCGCGGTCGCATCGGCGTCGGCGTCGGCGTGGTGCACGTTCCGCGCCGGGCGCCGGAGATCGCGCTCGGTTTGCACCTGGACGGCCGGGGCGAGGCGGACCGGGTCGCCTGGTCGCTGGGCTTCGCGTCGCGTGGCACCTGGCCGTTGGAGGACGGGGGGCGGTTGGGATGGACGGCGCGGGTCCGGCCGTTCGGTCGCGAAGCGACGCCGTACCGGGTGGAGGCGACCTGGCGACCGTCGGCGTCCGTCACCGCGCCGGTGGCTGCGGTGGGGGTCCGTGGCGGCGACGGGGCCGGCTGGGCGTGGACCGCGGCGTGGGCCTGGTCGGGGGACCTGGTGGGCGACGTCTGGAGGGTTCCGTGAGTCCGGACGGGCCGGGACGCCGCCTCGTCAGGGGCCGGGGTTCGGTACCTGCAGCGGGTGGAGGCGACCGTCGGTCAGGTCCAGTTCGAACGCGCCTCGGTCGGGCACCACGCGCAGCACCTCGATCCGGCCGTTGGGTCGCAGCAACTCGATGCGGCGCAGTCCCGGTCGCAGGTCGGCGGCGTACCCGCCCGGTTGCAGGCGCCCGTCGATGCGAACCAAGGTGCCGCGTTCCTCGGCCCAGAACAGCAGCGGGTCGACCTGGGGGGTCAGGCGGGCGTCCACCCGCGTGACGCGGTAGGTCCGGATGGGAACCTCGATCCGTTCCGGCGCGAAGCCGTCCCGTTCCAGCGTGACCACGTGCCGACCGGCGCTGGCCGGCACCGTAAGCGGCGTACGACCGACCGCCTCGCCGTCCAGCGTCACGCGCGCGTCCGGCACCGACTGCACCCGCACGCTGCCGCCGCTGATCGCAGTGAGGACCACGTGCACGAAGCGCGTTTGGCCCGACCGGACCTCGACAGAGCGGGTCTCGGGAAGGAACCCTTCGGTCCGCAGTTCGACCCGGTACCGCCCCGGCGCCAGTTGGATCGGGCCGGCGGCTCCGGTCGCTCCGATCGGCACGCCGTCGACCGCGATGTGCGCACCACGCGGTTCGCTGGTTACGAACAGGCCGGCGTCCCCTTCCGGCAGGCGTGTCGCCGTGCGTGCGAACGACGCGACCTCGCGGGCCGCCGCGGCCGCCACCGCTCCGGCGTCGTCCTCGCCCAGCGGGCGGCTGATCAGGTCGCTGGAGCGCTCGGTCGCCACCTCGACCACCACCAGGTTGAGCAGGTACGGCCGATCGGCCTCCGGACCGGCCACGGCCACCTCGCCGGACAGCGCGTAGGCGCTCCCGTCCAGATCGCCGATCAGCCGCGTGAACTCCGGGTCCAGGCTGCCGGCGATGCCGGCCGTGACCAGGTCGCCGGGCCGCACGTCCAGCCCAGCGGCGCGAAGACCGTCGCGGATTCCGTCGGTCACCGTTCGCACCAGCGCCTCGGGCACGCTACCTCGCGTTCCCAGGGTGGGCACCGTCACCTGCGCCGTCGCGGCAGCGCAGGTGACGACGACGAACAGCAGAACGATCGATCGGAACCGAAACGCAAACATCACGGCAGTATATCCCGGGGTTCCGTCGTTCCCCGCCGTGGCCGGTGCTATCGTGCCGCCGTGCGGTACCTGCTTCTGAGCGACGTGCACGGCAACGTGGTCGCCCTCAAGGCCGTCCTCGCCGACGCCCGGCGGCACGGGTACGACGCGGTGGCGTTCCTGGGCGACGCGGTCGGGTACTACCCCGCGATCGACGCTTCGGTCCGCGTGCTTGCCGACCTCGAGCCCGCCTTCGCCCTGATCGGGAATCACGACGCGCAACTGCTGGCTTTCCGTGACGGGCGACCGTTCGACGACAGCGCCGGCGGGCTGGTGGGCGAGGTACTGGCTCGCCAGGCGGAAGCGATCGACGACGACGCCCTGGCCTGGCTGCGGACGCTGGTCCGTACGCATCAGGACGAGGCGTTCGAAGCGGTGCACGGCGCGCTGGCCAGGCCGTGGCAGTACCTGCACGGCCTGCCCGATGCGGAGGAGAACCTGCCGTACCTGACCAAGCGGCTCTGCCTGGTGGGGCACACGCACGTTCCGCGCCTGATGGCGGCCGTGGACGGTCCGGAGGGACGCACCCTCTGGCGGCAGGTCGTGTTCCGCGAGGACGGGGGGCGCTACCGCATGCCGCCCAAGGCACGCGGGTTCTTCAACCCCGGCTCGGTAGGGCAGCCGCGCGACGGCGTTCCGTACGCCTCCTACGGCCTGTTCGACGTCCCCACTAGGCGCCTCGAGGTGGTCCGCGTGCCGTTCGACGTGACCGCCGTGCAGCGCGACGTACGTGCCGCCGAGTACCCGGAGGTACTGGCGGAACGGCTGGCGGTCGGCCGGTGAGCGGAGCGCGGTGAGCGACCCGGTTCCCCCAGGCGACGGTCTGCCCCGCGTGATCGGTCACGACGGCGTGCTGCGCTGGTTGCGCGACGGCGCTGCACGCAGCATGGCGTTCGTCGGGCCGGACGCGGTGGGGCGGCGGACGGTAGCCCGTTGGTGGGCGGCGTGGGCCAACTGCGACGCGTCCGGCGACCGGCCGTGCGGGACCTGCGCATCGTGCCGCGCGGCCGCGCTGGGTGCGCACCCCGACCTGATGATCAAGGAGCCGGCGGCCACGACGCGCAAGGGCCGGGCTTCGATGCGACGGCTGGTGCGCCTCGATCAGCTGGTGTTCCGCGAGAACGGCGACCCGGAACCGCTCTCGCTCTGGCTCGAGCGGCGCCCCCCTTTCCGGGTGCGGGTGGGCGT
>JBBDSD010000270.1:0-5618 GCA_040905065.1 Trueperaceae bacterium
CCCTCCAGCGGGATCAGTTCCGGTGCGTTCATCGGCAGGATCACCAGCGCCGGAAGGCCGGCGATGCCCAGCTCCAGCGTGTTCGTGCCGGGGATGGTGATCGCCAGGTCGGCCGCGCGCATCTGCGCGTGGCGGTCCTCCTCGCGCACCATCGTCAAGCGCGCACCGCTGGGGGTCACGACATCGTTGCCTTCGCGCCGACCGGCCACGCCCCCGAGCACCGCGGCGTCCTCGCCGGCGATGCCGGCTTCGATCGTCGCGTCCGACAGCAGCCCACTGACCGGCCACACGAAGCGGGCGTTCGGACGTCCGACTGCCAAGCGATCGACGATCGCCAGCATGAGCGGAATCAGCGGTCGCGCGAAGGCGTTCCGGCTGCCGGGCAGCAGCAGCACGTGCGGATCGCCGGCGTCCTCGACCGGAGCGCTGGCGATTACGGCGTCGGCGACCAGGTTGCCGATTACCTCGACCGCGCGTTCGGGCGTGCCGGCGCGGCGGGCGCGCAGCGCGGTGCGGTCGTCGGGCACGTACAGGCGCGCGAGGTTCGGGTGGTGACCGGCGGTGAAGGCGTAGCGGTGCAGCGGCATGCCCAGTTGCGACGCCAGGCGCGCCGCCAACGCGATGCCGCCGCCCAGTTGCAGCACCAGCCCGCGCTCGGCCGCTAGGCCGGCCGGCGCGCGCCCCGTCGGCACGGTACGCAGGTACTGCGACGGCGTGGTGACGGTGGCCGCTCCGAACCCAGCGGCGATCTCCGCCTCGCGACCGGAGGCGAACTGGCACGGGATCAGCGCGATCCGCACCGACAGGTCGGGATCGGCCGTACGCAGCGCGTTCAGCACCGGCCGGGTCCAGGCGTGCATTTCGCCCGGGCCGTTGCTGACCAGGACCACGGCGCGCTCGTCCGCGCCGCTCGCCCGCCTGCTCGCCCGGTTCATCGTGCGAACGGGGCGACCCCGCGTCGACTGTCGGCCGCGTACGCCAGCAGGCGGGCGACCTCCGGCACGCTGTCGTCCAACGCGGACAGCGCCTTCTGGTCGCGTCGGCGCAGGGCGCGCACGGCGACGCCCAGAGCACGCACGACGTCTGCGTCCAAGCCGTTGCGACGGAGGCCCACGCGGTTCAGGCCGTAGTGCCGCACCGGGAAGTCGGCCGCCAGCAGGAACGGCAGCACGTCCTTGCGGACGCCCCCCGCCGCACCGACCATTGCCAGCTCGCCGACGCGGGCGAACTGGTGCACCATCGCGCCCGCGCCCAGCACCGCCCGGTCGCCGATGCGCGCGTGACCGCCCAGCTGCACCTGCGTGGTCAGGACCACGTGGCGTCCGACCGTCACGTTGTGCGTTACGTGCGCGTAGTTCATCACCATCGTGCCGGCCCCGATCACGGTGGCGGCGCCTTCGCCGGTGGCGCGGTGGACCGATGCGAAGTCGCGCAGCTCGACGCCGTCCTCCAGCACCGCGGTGCTGGGCTCGCCGCGAAAGTCGCGGTCCATCGGTAGGCCGCCCACCGTGGCGTACGGCCCCAAGCGGCAGCGGCTCCCGACGCGCGCCCCGTCCAGCAGGACCGTGCCCGGCAGCAGCACGGTGCCGGACCCGACGGTCACGTCGGCCTCGATCACGCACAACGGGCCGACCACGACGTCGTCGGCCAGGTGCGCCTCCGAGTCCACGACCGCGCTGCCGTGCAGGCGCGCCACCGGCGTCAGCCCTGGAAGACGAAGGAGAGGGTCGCTTCGGCGGCGACCTCGTCGCCCACGCGGGCCTCGGCCGCCACCTTGCACAAGCGACGACGGAAGGTCAGGATCTCGCCGTGCAGCATCAGGGCGTCGCCGGGCACCACCTTGCGACGGAACCGTGCCCCGTCGATGCCGGCCAGGTACCCGATCGCACCGTCGGTCCGGCCTTCGCGCGCGGCCAGCCCGACCGCGGCGGCCTGCGCCAGCGCCTCGACGATCAGCACGCCCGGCATCACCGGCTCCTGCGGAAAGTGGCCCACGAAGAACGGCTCGTTGATAGTCACGTTCTTGAGGCACACGAAGCGGTCGTCCTCCTGCGACAGGAGGCGGTCCACCATCAGGAACGGATAGCGGTGGGGGAGGACCCGACGGATGCCTTCTGCGTCCATGACGGTCAGTGTACCTGAGGGCTCGCTTCTCGGCCGGGAACGGGGCGCGGCTCGAGCCGGTCGATCACGTCGGTCGCCACCCGCAAGGAGCGGAGGTCGTCCTCCAGCGTGCCGATCGGCGGGGCGCCCAACGCGATCCGGTCCAGGAAGTGCTCCAGCTCCTCGCGCAGCGGGTTGTCCTCGTGCACCAGGTGCCGGTCGGTGCGCACGTGGGTGTCGCCGTCCTCGCTGCGGCGGGCCTGGTAGACGGCGACCTCGGTCTGCGGTTCGCGCAGGAAGTCGACGCGGTAGGTGCGGTCGCGCTCGGCGACCACCAGACTGCGCTCCGCGTCGGGTGCTACGCGGGACGCGAGGAACCGTGCGATGCAGCCGTTCTCGAAGATCAGCTGGGCGGAGGCGACGTCCTCGTGCCCGCCCGGTTCGACGGTGTGCCCAGCGACGCTGATCGTGCGGATCGGCGACGACACCATGCCCAGCACGATGTCGATGTCGTGGATCATCAGGTCCAAGATCACGCCCACGTCCCGAATGCGCGCGTGCGGCGTGAGCCGGCGCGCGTCGATCAGGTACGGATCGTGCACGCGTTCGCTCAATAGGCGCACCGCTTTGTAAAAGCGGGTGATGTGCCCGACCTGCAGCACCAGGCCCGCGCGGCGGGACCGTTCGACCAGGTCGGTCGCGTCGCCGACGCTGGTCGCCACCGGCTTCTCGACCAGGGCGTGCACGCCGGCAGCGAGCAGGTCGCTGGCGATGCGGTGATGCAGGCTGGTGGGTGCCACCACGCTGGCGGCGTCCACCGCGACGTCGGCCAGCATCGCCTCGGTGCTGGCGTACGCCGGGCAGCCGAACGTTCGGACCGCCAGGGCGCGCGCCGCCGGATCGGGATCGACCATCGCGACCAGGTCGGCGGACGGCAGCGATAGGTAGTTGTGCGCGTGATGCCGGCCCATGACGCCCGCCCCGACCACCGCCACGCGGATGCGGGGGCCGGGCTTCACGCCTCCGGCTCCCGCTTCGCGTCGGCGGTCGTGGCGTCGGACCGGGCGTGGGGCGGCGCCGTTGCGTCGCCGAGCGATGCCAAGCGTCTCACGAGCGCATGGTGCAGGTCGTGGCCCGCGCGATGGAGCACGAGCCGGCCTGCGAACGGCGCTCCCAGCAGGTACAGATCGCCGAGCGCGTCCAACGCCTTGTGGCGGACCGGTTCGTCGGGGCAGCGGAGGGAAGGGAGCGGACCATCGTCGTGATAGACGATAGCATTCCGCTCCGACGAACCGCGTGCCAAGCCGGCCGCGTGCAAGCGCTCGGCGTCGCGCGCGAACCCGAAGGTGCGCGCTGCGAGCAGGTCGGGCCAGCGCTCCGGCCCGCCGCTCCACGACATGCGGGCCACGGCGGGATGGTCGTAGGCGACGGTGACGTGCAGCCACCGATCGCCGGACGTCAGGCGGGCCCAGCGATCGTCCGAGGTGGCCTGGGCGTCGCCCGCGACCGGCGTCGGGGCCGGAGGGTACGGTCCCAGCGTCGTGACCACCTCGTCCCACGGGGCGGCGGAGCCGTCCAGGATCGGCAGTTCGTCGCCGTCGACCTCGATCACCAGGCCCCCGAAGACGGAGCGGACGTGGAGCGCGGCCAGCAGATGTTCGACCGTCGCCAGGCGCACGCCGTCGTCGCCCAGGACCGTCGCGCCGCGGGTCGACACCACCCGGCGCCAGTCGGCCCGCAGTTCGGTGCGTCCCACACGGAAGCGGACCGGCCCGTCGGCGCGGTGCAGCCGAACCGTAGCGGATCGGCCCCCGTGCACCCCCACCCCGGAACGGACCGTGTCGCTCATCGCTCCTCGTCGCGCAACAGCGTGCGCAGGCGGTGCCGCTCCCGGACCCAGTCGCGACGCGGCCTCGCCGGTTCGCCCATGTAGGTGGCGCCGGCCGGAACGTCCTTCGACACCGCCGAACGGGCGGCCAGGCGCGCCCCGGCACCGATGGTGACGTGATCGCGTACGGCGACCGCCGCCCCGAGCACCACGCCGTCCTCCAGCACCGCGCTGCCGCCGATCGCGGCGAACCCGACCAGCAGGCAGGCACGGCCGATCCGGACGTTGTGCGCCACGTACGAGAGGGTGTCGATCTTCGTGTCCGATCCGACGGTGGTATCGCCCAGCGTGCCGCGATCGATGCAGGCGTTGGCGCCGATCTCGACCCGGTCGCCGATCCGCAGGCCGCCCAGGTGATGGATCTTCTCCGGACGATCGGTCCCGGCCGCGTATCCGAACCCGTCGCTGCCCAGTACCGCTCCGGCGTGCACGCGCACCTCGCGTCCCAACGTCACGCCGGGGTAGAGCACCACCCGCGGGAAAAGGCGGGTTCCGGCGCCCAGCCTGCAGCCGTCGCCGATCACCGATCCGGCGTCGATCGTGCAGTCGTCGCCCAGTTCGGCGCCGGCACCCACCACGACGTGCGGACCGATCCGCACCCGCGCCCCCACGGTCGCGTCGGGCGCGATCACCGCGGTCGGATGCACGCCGAGCGGCGGACGAGGCTCGACGTCGAACACGCGACTCAGGTAGGCCAGCACCCGGCGTGGATCGGCGTGCCGCACCAGCGGTGGGCGCACGGAGCCGTCGGGAAGGCGTGGCGCGACCTCCACGTCGGTCGGGACCACCAGCCAGGCCAGATCATGGGTCCCCGGCGTCCGCATCGCGAGCGCGACGTCGGCCGCGTCGTGGGCCACCACCGCTGCATCGGGCGCGGGGGCCGATGGGGGGCGCAACGAGGTTGCTCGGCGCGCAGGGCCTTCCGACCGGCCGCCGAGCTCCTCGATCAGGCGCTCGGGATCGACTCCGGCTCCACTCACGGCGACCCGTCGGGCGGGAGCGCGCCGTCGCCGTCGTCGCTACCGTCGTCGCTACCTCCGTCGCCCGAGCGATCTGCGGGATCACGCACCGTGACGGTCACGCGCTCCAAGCCCTGCACCGGCGCGCCGGCATCGAAGCCCGCCAGACGGCGGGGCCGAAGCTCGCCCGGTATCTCGACCAGCAGCTCCCGGGCCTGCGGACGCTCATGGAGCGCCACCATCAGTTCGGCCCACGACAGCACCGGTGGCAGTCCCGACGTCGGTTGCCGCAACGGATCGGGTGGGGGCGGGTCGCGCTCCTGAGCCTCCGGGTCGGGCACCGACGCTCCGCGGAAGGTGAGCCGCAGCGGTCCCGGCTCGGCGTCGTCGGGCACGGGGATCCGCAAGGTGCGGACCTCCGCCTCCTCGCGAAACGGTTGCATCCGCACGAACGCCAGCACGGTGCCGCCCGAGTCGACCTCCGGGGTCTCCAGGGCGATTTCGACCAGGTCGGCGTGCGGCATGCCGTCGTGGATCTCGATCCGGAGCGACAGGCGCGCCAGGTTCGGCGCGCGGAACGGGTTGTCGTGCAGCACGGCCAGAGGGGAGGCCGCGAGGCGTGCCGTTTCCGTCGCTAGGTCGTAGCGGTCGACCTGCTGGTCCAGCAT
>JBBDSD010000271.1:0-5596 GCA_040905065.1 Trueperaceae bacterium
GATCGCTCGATCCGGGCGGAAGGCAACTTGGAGCGGCTGCTCGGCAGCCTGCTGGAAAGCACCCTCGACCGCGTAAGCGCCACGCGCGGCGCGGTGTACCTAGCGGACGGCGATCGGGTCTTGAAGGCCAGCGTGGCGCGACCGGCTGGGACGCAGCTCGCTCCCCTCGCACGCACGGAGGATGGGCTTGTCGCGCTCGCCACCGACGGGCGTCCGCGCATCGTCCGTGCGCCAAGCGAGAAGCTACGCGCGGAGGTCGCACCGTTGCTGGACGGATCCGCTTCGTTGGTGCTGTTGCCGCTGCAGGCCGACCGGGAGCTTCTGGGGGTCGCGGTGCTGGCCGTGGACCAGGACGACGCCGTGCAGGACGCGCAACTCCCGTTCTTGAGTCTCTTGGCGGGGCAGGTGGCGCTCGCGGTGCGCAACGCCCGTGCCTACCTGCACTCCGAAGAACTAGCCATCGGCGAGGAACGCAGCCGCATCGCGCGCGAGATTCACGACGGGGTGGCGCAGTCGTTGGCGTTCGCCGCGCTGAAGATCGATCTGGGCCGGAAGCTGATCGACCGCGACGCGAATCGCTCGCGCGACGAACTGCTCCAGGCGGCCGAAACGGTCCGCGAAGCGATCCGCGAGGTCCGGCGCAGCATCTTCGCCCTGCGCCCGGTCACGTTGGAGCGGTTCGGATTCACGGAGACCGTACGTCGCTACCTGGCCGACTTCGGGCCGCAGAACGGGGTGCGGGTCGACCTGGATCTCGACGATCCGGGCGAGATCGAGGTCCGGGTCGAAGCGGTGCTGTTCCGCATCTTCCAGGAAGCGATGCACAACGTCGCCAAGCACGCCCAGGCCGGGACGGTCCGCGTGCGCATCGGGCGGAACGAGGCCGGACACCCGTTCGTCGAGGTGGAGGACGATGGGCGCGGCTTCGATCCGCACAAGGTCGGCAGGCGCGTCACCAGCGCCGGCGGCCTGGGTCTGCTGCAGATGCGTGAACGCGTCGAAGGTCGCGGCGGCCGCTTCGAGCTGCGCAGCCGCGAGGGCGGCGGCACCGTGGTCCGTGCCGAGGTGCCCTGAAGGCGGCGTCCTCACGCCGACGGTCCCGAAACCACGTGCACGGGGGCGCCGACGGTGCGGCGCCCCCGTGCACGACCCGAGAGGGTCGCGGCCTCAGGACTTGCGGTAGCTGCTGCCGAACCGCTTCTGGAACTTCTCGACGCGCCCTTCGGTGTCGATGAAGCGTTGCTGCCCGGTGTAGAACGGGTGGTTTCCGCTCCAGACGTCGACGTGCACCTCCGGCTTGGTGCTGTACGTCTCCAGCACCACTTCGCCGTCGCAGACGACCTTGCACGGTACGACCTTCGGGTGGATGTCCTTCTTCATGGTGGGCTCCTCGGTGCAGGCGCGCACAGCCGTGCGGCGCTTGGGCTGGTGGGACGTCGTGCGGTCGAGGCGGGCGGGGGGGCGCCGATCGGCGCGCCCGGATTGCACGACCGTAGCCGTGTGATCGTAGCAGAGTTCGCCCCCCGGGCGCCACCCCTCGCGAAGCACGTACGTCTCGGGCGGAAGCGGACGCCACGGTGGCGGAAGCTGCTGGCGCGACGATCCACCTCCGGGCGACGCGGGCACCGGTGGTATCGTCGGCGTCATGTCGCGCCGAGACCCGTACCCGCTCCCGGTCCGCCACGGCCTGGACGCGACCGTTCGGGTCCCGGGGTCGAAGTCGTTGACCAACCGTGCGTTGGCGGTGGCCGCCCTGGCCGACGGTCGGAGCGACCTGAGCGGGGCGTTGGTGGCCGAGGACCGGACCGTCATGGTCGACGGCCTGCGCCGCTTGGGCGTCGAGGTCGACGGCGACGGCACCGACCTGGTCGTCCACGGCTGCGGTGGACGCATTCCGGCGGTGACGGCCGAGCTGGACCTGCGCCTGTCCGGGACGGCGATTCGGTTCCTGGCGGCGATCTGCGCTCTGGGCCGGGGCCGCTACCGCTTGGACGGCAACCGGCGGATGCGGGAACGTCCGATCGAGGACCTGCTGGAGGCGTTGCGCACGTTGGGGGCCGACGCGGTCAGCGAGACCGGCAGCGGCTGCCCCCCGGTCCGGATCGAGGGGCGAGGGCTTCGCGGAGGCACGGCGCTCGTGGCCGGAGGGCGATCGTCGCAGTACCTGTCGGCCCTTCTCATGGTGGCGCCGTACGCCGATCGCCCGGTCCGTCTGGAGGTGGACGGCGAGTTGGCGTCGAAGCCGTTCGCCGACATGACCGTTCGGCTGATGCACGATTTCGGGGCGTCGGTCCGGCGCGACGGCCACCGCACCTTCGAGGTGGGTCCCGGTCGCTACCGGGCCGGTCCCTACCGGATCGAGGCGGACGCGATGGCCGCGGGGTACGTCTGGGCCGCGGCGGCGGTGGCGGGGGGCCGGACGCGCACCCCGGGGCTGGGGCGCGACCGGATCCAGGGCGACGCTCGCTTCGCCGACCTGCTCGGCGAGATGGGGTGCCGCGTGACGTGGAGCGACGACGCCTGCGTCGTCGAGGGACCGGCCGCCGGTCGCCTGCGCGGCGGTCGCTACGACTTGAACGACATGCCGGATCAGGCGCAGACGTTGGCCGTGTGCGCGCTGTTCGCGGACGCGCCGGTGCGGATCGAGAACGTCTGGAACCTGCGCATCAAGGAGACCGACCGCCTGGCCGCGTTGGCGACCGAGTTGGGACGGTTGGGCGCGACGGTACGCGAAGAGGAGGACGCCTTGGAGGTCGATCCCCTTCCCGACGGGCACGATCCGGGACCGGTGGTGATCGAGACGTACGGGGATCACCGCATGGCGATGGCGTTCGCCGTGGCCGGGCTGCGGATCCCCGGGGTGTCGCTGCGCGATCCTGGCTGCGTGGCCAAGACCTACCCCGGGTTCTTCGACGACTGGGAAGCGATGGCCGGCGGAACGTGAGCGACGTCGTCACCTTCGACGGGCCTGCGGCCAGCGGCAAGTCCACGGTCGCACGCCGCATCGCGGAGCGGTTGGGGGTTCCGTTCGTGTCGAGCGGCCTGCTGTATCGCGCCGCGGCCTACCTGACGCTCGAAGAAGGCGGCGATCCGCACGGTGAGGAGGCGGTGGTCGGCCTGCTGGAGCGGCATCGGGTGCGGCTCCGGCCGGAGGCGGACGGCAATCGCGTGCGCGTGGACGGTCGCGACGTGACCGACCTCCTGCACACCGACGCCGTCGACGGCGCGGTCTCGGCGGTGGCGTCGCGCCCGCGGGTGCGCGCCTGGGTGAACGATCGCCTGCGCGAGATCGAGGGAGCCTTCGTGATCGACGGGCGCGACATGGGGCGCGAGGTGTTCCCGGACGCGGGGTGCAAGCTGTACCTCACCGCTCGGCCGGAGGTGCGGGCCGCCCGCCGCGTGGGCGAGCGTGCGGCCGATCTGGAGTCGGTGACGGAGGCGATCCGGCGCCGCGACGAGTTGGACGCGCGCCAGTCGGTTCCCGCCGACGACGCGGTCACGCTGGATACCAGCGACCTGGATCTGGACGCGGTGGTCGACCGGGCGTGGCGCATCGTGACCGACCGCCTGCGTGCGAGCGCATCGTGAGCGGCGACCGTCTGCCCGTCGCCGCCGAACTGCGCCGGGTGGTGGTAACGGCCAGCGCGCGCAAGCCTGGGGCCCAGCCGGTGGCCGGGGCCATCGCCGACCGGCTGCGCGATCTTGGCGTCGAGGTCGTTCGCGACGTGGGGGCCTTCGATGGAAGGCTGGCAGGCGAACGCGCCCCGGACCTATTGGTCTCCGTGGGTGGCGACGGGACGCTGCTGGACGTCGCCCGGCGGCTGCGCGGCCGACCGGTTCCGGTGGTGGGCGTGAACCTCGGCAAGCTGGGGTTCCTGGCCGGATTCCAGGCCGACGAATTCTGGGCCTACCTCGATGGCGGCGACACCGACGCGTGGCGCATCGATCGCGAGATGCTGCTGGAGGCCCGCGTCGCGGGGGGGCCGGCGCGCCTGGCGCTGAACGACGTGGTGGTGTCGCAAGGGGTGCTGTCGCGGCTGGTCGAGATCGACATGTGGATCGGCGGGGAGCACGCGATCGCCTACCGCGCCGACGGTCTGGTGGTCAGCACCCCGGTGGGATCGACCGCCTACTCGCTGTCGCTGGGCGGCCCCATTCTGGGGCGCGGCGTGCGAGCGTTCGTGATCACCCCGATCGCGCCGCATGCGCTCACGAACCGGCCGATCGTGGTCGACGCCCGCACCCAGGTCGCGTTCGCGCTGCGCGGTCGCGTCGGCGAGGTGGCGTTGCTGCTGGACGGTCAGGAACGGATCGACCTGCGGAGCGGGGCCCGGGGGGAGGTGGCCGCCGCGCCGCACGAACTGCTGCTGGTCCGCAGCGGCCGGTTGGGGCCGTACGGCGTGCTGCGCGAGAAGCTCGGTTGGGGCCTGTCGCCGGCGTTGGCGACCGACCGGGAGGCATCCGAGGCATCCGAGGCACCGGACGCCTCGGATGCGGGCGACGCCTGAGCCGTGCACCACGCGTCGCCGTTGCCGGTCGGGGCTCGGGTGCTGCTGCTCTCCAACGGGCACGGCGAGGATCAGGTGGGGGCCCGCCTGGCGCACGAACTGATCGCGGCTCGCCCCGATCTGCGCCTGACGGCGTTCCCGACGGTAGGTGACGGACGGGCGTACGCCGACGGACCGGCGACGCGGACCGGTCCGCTGCGCACTCTTCCCTCCGCCGGACGGTCGGTGGAAGGGGTCGCGCCGTTGCTGGCCGACCTTCGTGCCGGCCTGTTCGGGACCACGGTGCGGCAGCTGCGGGATCTGCGACGGATCCGAGCCGACCTGACCGTCGCGATCGGCGACGTGTGGATCCAGACGCTCGGCACCCTGCCGCGCAGCGCTCGGCGCGCGGCGGTGCAGACGCTGGTGTCGGTCCGCATGCATCACGGCGGCTGGCCGAGCCGGCACCTGCTCCGGGAACGGTTCACGCCGGCCGAACGCCTGCTGTTGCGGGCGGCGTACCCGCAGGTGTTCGTGCGGGACGGCGCGAGCGCACGCTGGCTTGCCGACCGCGAGGTGCCGCAGGCACGGTACCTGGGCAATCCGATGATGGATCGTCTGGACGCGTCCCCGTTGCCCTGGGATCCACCGGGACGACGGATCGTGCTTCTCCCCGGTACGCGGGGGCACGCGCCGCTCGCGCTCGCCATCATGCTGGACGCCGTCGCGCGCGTGCCGAACGTGGCCGCCGCGCTGCCGTGGGCCGGAACCACGCCCCCCGCGCCGCCCGACGGCTGGGAGCGGACGCCACGACCGGAGGGGGAGGAGTGGCGCAGCGGCGACGCTCGCGTCCTTCTGGTGCCGAGCGCACGCTTCCCGGCCAGCCTGCGCTGGGCAGACCTGGCGATCGGTGCGGCGGGCACCGCTCACGAGCAGGCCGCCGGTCTCGGGCTCCCGGTGATCGCGTTCCCCTGCGGTCCGCTCTACACCGAAGCGTTCCTGACGAACCAGCGTCGCCTGCTGGGGGACGCGGTCGGGGCGGTCGCGGCCGATCCGGTCGTCGTCGCTCGGGTGGCGGAGGCGTGGCTGGGCGACGGGGACGAACGGGC
>JBBDSD010000272.1:0-5592 GCA_040905065.1 Trueperaceae bacterium
GGCCTTGGCGCTCTCCGCCCGTTCTCGCGTATCGGTCAGCGGTCCACACCCGTCGGATCGTGTCGCCACGACGCCAACGTCGCGCGGTAGTTCGAGCGCGTGAACGCCTCTTCGTCGTCGCTGCCCACGCGGCTCAGGCTCCCGCGCAGCTGATCCAGCGACGCGTACTCCTGATCGTCCAGCCAGGTCCGCATGCCGGCCGTGATCTCGGCGAAGCGGCCCGGACCCCGACGCAGGATCTCGCTGGTGAGCATCACCACGTTCGCACCGGCCGCGATCCCCTTGAGCGCTCCCTCGGCGTCCCGAACGCCGCTGGTGAGTGCCAACTGCAGTGGCATCCTACCGTACGCCAGTCCGATCCAACGCACCGGCAGCCGCGATTCTTCCGGCGTGGACAACGCCAGGCGGGGCACGATCTCCAGCGCTTCGAGGTTCACGTCGGGCTGATAGAAGCGGTTGAACAGCACCGCCCCGTCCGCACCCGCCTCGGCCAGACGATCGAGCAGGTGAAGCGGCGAACTCCAGTACGGCGACAGCTTCACGGAGAGCGGCAGGTCGATGCGCTCGCGCACCGAACGCACCAGCGACACGATGCGCTCCTCCACCTCCGCTCCCGGCACGGTCGGGTCGGTCGCCAACTGATACGGATTCAACTCGATGGCGTGCGCACCCGCCTCCTGCAGCAGCGCGGCGTACCCGGTCCAGCCGCCCGGCGTGACGCCGTTCAGGCTGGCCACGATCGGTACGGACACCTGCGACCGGGCGCGCTGGATCAGATGCAGGTACGTCTCGGGTCCCGCTGCGCCCGGAAGCTCGGCAGGCACGTACCCCGTCGCTTCGACGTAGGCGTCCGCCCCGGCGCTGAGGTAGTGGTCGAAGGCGTGCTGCTCGGCGTGCACCTCCTCCTCGAACAGCGAGTGCATCACGATCGCCGAAGCGCCCCCGGCCTCGAGCCGTAGGAAGCCGTCGAGATCCTTCGTCCACGGCGACGAGGAGGCGATCAACGGATGGGCGAGCGACAGCCCCAGGTAGTCGGTACGAAGATCGATCATCGCGCAGGTCCCTCCTCGGTGGTCGCCGGCGTCGCCGGCTCGGTCGCCGCCCGCTCCAAGTCGTGCCATCGGTCCACGATCGCCCGTTCGGCCTCGTCCAGGACGCGCTCTGCATCGTCGGGGGCGGTGCGCGCCAACAAGCGGTAGCGGTTCTCGCGCAGCGCGTACTCGCGGAACGGGATCGACGGCTTGCGGGAGTCCAGCTTCAGGCCGGGCTTGCCTGCCGCGACGCGTGCCGGATCGTAGCGGAACAGCGGCCAGGCGCCGGACGCGGTCGCCCGCTTCTGCTGCCCCATGCCGTCGGCCATGTCGATGCCGTGCGCGATGCAGTGCGAGTAGGCCACGATCAGCGACGGGCCCTTGTGCGCCTGCGCCTCGACGAAGGCGCGGACGGTCTGGCCGTCGTTGGCGCCCATCGCCACCGTCGCGACGTACACGCCGTCGTACGACATCGCCATGCGGGCCAGATCCTTCTTCGCGCTGCGCTTGCCACCCGCGGCGAACTTGGCCACGGCGCCCATGCCGGTCGCCTTCGAGGCCTGTCCTCCGGTGTTGCTGTACACCTCGGTGTCGAGCACCAGCACGTTCACGTCCTGGCCGGAGGCGAGCACGTGATCCAGCCCTCCGTACCCGATGTCGTACGCCCAGCCGTCGCCACCAAGGATCCACACGTCGGTCGGCACCAGCCGATCGACGATCGCGCGCAGATCGTGCGCGCTGGGCTCATTGCGGTCGCGCAGGCGCGCGCGGACCTCGCGCACCAGGCGTCGGGCCTCGATCACGGCGGCATCGTCGCGCTCGGTGACGCGTTCGAACGCCTCCGCCAGGTCGCTCAGGTCCAACGCCGGATCGCGCAGCAGCGTCCGGGCGTGCGACGCCTGCGCGTCGATCGCCAAGCGCATGCCCAGGCCGAATTCGGCGTTGTCCTCGAACAACGAGTTGGACCAGGCCGGCCCGAACCCCTCCGGCGTGACGGTCCACGGCGTGGTCGGGAGATTGCCGCCGTAGATCGAGGAGCAGCCGGTGGCGTTGGCGATCACCGAGCGGTCGCCGAACAGCTGGCTCAGCAGCTTGACGTACGGCGTCTCGCCGCAGCCGGCGCAGGCGCCGGAGAACTCGAACATCGGCAGCAGCAGCTGCGCGCGCTTGACGTCCGCGAAGCGAGCCCCGCCGCCGCGCTCCGGTCCGGGCAGGCTCGTGAAGAACGACCAGTCCCGACGTCCCTTGTCGCGCAACGGTCCCTGCGGCTCCATCCGCAGCGCCTTGCGGTGCACCGCCGACTTGTCCCGAGCGGGACAGGCTTCGACGCAGAGGGTGCATCCGGTGCAGTCCTCGACCGCCACCTGCAGCGTGTAGCGCATCCCGTCGGCGTTCTGGAAGCGGGGCTCCGCGGTGACGAACCCGCTGGGTGCGTCCGCGAACGCCTCCTCCGGAGCGAGCGACGCGCGGATGGCGGCGTGCGGGCAAACCAGCACGCACTTGCCGCACTGGATGCAGAGGTCCTCGTCCCAGACGGGAACGGCGGGAGCGAGGTTGCGCTTCTCGTACGCCGCCGTCCCCAACGGCCAGGTGCCGTCGAGCGGCATCTTCGAGACCGGCAGCGTGTCGCCACGGTCCTGCAGGAGCACGGAGGTCACGTCGCGCACGAACTCCGGCGCGTCGTCGGGAAGATCGGTCGGCGGCCACGTGCCAGCGGTCGTATCGTCGGCGTCGCCAGGTTGGGCCGGCGGGACGGGGACCGGCAGCAGGTGCCCGGGCACCGCCTCCAGCAACGCCAGGTTCTTGCGCACCACCTCGGGGCCCGCCTTGCCGTACGCCTCCTGCACGGCCGTCCGCAGGCGTTCGCGCGCCTCCTCCTCCGGCAGGACTCGGGCGAGTTCGAACCAGCAGGTCTGCATCACCGTACCCACCCGCTGATCGAGCCCGTGCTCCGCAGCGAGCGCGGTGGCGTCGATCGCGAACAGCTTCAGGTCGCGCGCCTGCACCGTCCTGCGCACCCGGTCCGGCAGCCGCTCCCAGAGCGTGTCGACCGGGCCGGGAGCGTTCAGCAGCACCGTCGCGCCGTGCGCGGCAGGTTCCAGCACGTCGTAGCGCTGCAGGAATCCGAACGCGTGCACGCCCACCAGGTCGGCGTTGCCGATCAGGTAGGCGCTGCGGATCGGCGCTCCGTTCGACAGGCGCAGGTGACTGACGGTCCGCGCGCCCGCCTTCTTCGAATCGAACACGAACGACGCCTGCACCGGACGATCGGCGCCTTCGCCGACGATGCGGGCGGCGTTGCGGACCGCCCCGACCGTACCGTCCGACCCGAGCCCCCAGAACACCGCCCGCCGCACGTCGCTGGGTTCGGTGTCGAGCGACGGGTCGTACCGCACGCTGCTGCCGGACAGGTCGTCGTCGATCCCGAGCGTCATGCGGGCCCGGGGACGTTCGGCGTCCAGCTCCGCGAAGAGGCCGATCAGCATCGCCGGGGTGAGCTCCTTGCCGGCCAGGCCGTAGCGCACGCCGACGGCGCGAGGCAACCGCGCGAAGCGGGGCGTCTCGGCGGCAGCGTCCTCCGCCAGGGCGGAGGTCACGTCCTGCAGGAGCGGCTCGCCGGCCGATCCGGCCTCCTTGGTGCGGTCCAGGACCGCGATGCGACGGGTGGTAGGCGGCAGCGCCAGCAGCAGGCGGTCCATTGCGAACGGACGGAACAGATGGACGACCACCACGCCGACCTTCTCGCCGCGATCGCGCGCCCAGTCCACGGTCTCGCGCGCCGTGTCGGCGGCCGACCCCATCACGATCAACACGCGTTCGGCGTCAGGAGATCCGTGGTAGACGAACGGCGCGTAGCTGCGACCGGTCCGCTCGGCGAACCGGTCCATGGCGGCCTCGACGTGGCCCACCAACTCGCGCACCAGCGGCTCCGCCCGCTCGCGCCCCTGGAAGTAGACGTCCGGGTTCTGGGCGGTGCCACGGATCACGGGACGGTCGGGGGAGAGCGCGCGCTGGCGGAAGGTGCGTACCGGAGCGTCGTCGATCAGGGCACGCAGATCGTCGCGCGACAGCACCGCGATGCGCTGCACCTCGTGCGAGGTGCGGAAGCCGTCCATCACGTTCAGGAACGGTAGGCGGCCCGCCAGCGTGGCCATCTGCGAGATCAGCGCCAGGTCGTGCGCCTCCTGTACCGACGAGGCGAACAGCATGGCGACGCCGGTCGTGCGTGCGGCCATGACGTCGCTGTGATCGCCGAAGATCGACAGGGCGTGCGCTGCGACGGTGCGCGCCGCCACGTGGATCACCGCTGGCGTGGCCTCGCCGGCGATCTTGTACAGGTTCGGCAGCATCAGCATGAGGCCTTGGCTGGCGGTGAACGTCGTCGTCAGCGCGCCGCTCTGGAGGGCGCCGTGGATCGCGCCGGCCGCGCCGCCCTCCGACTGCATCTGCACGATGCGGGGCAGCTGGTTCCACAGGTTCGGTCGGCCCTGCTGGGCCCAGGCGTCGGCGAGTTCGCCCATCGGCGACGACGGCGTGATCGGATAGAGCGCGATCACCTCGGCGAGCGGGTAGGCGACGCGGGCGACGGCTTCGTTGCCGTCGAGGGTGCGATGGTCCGGTCGCATGGCTCCTCCTGTTCCCGGCAGGCGCGAGCGTTGCCGTACGGTAGGTCGGGAGGACCCCGGCCGGAAGGGCAAAATGTCCGACGTCCCCCGCCGGTCCGGCGACCGAACGGCGGTACGATGCCGAGCGTCGCCTCTGCGCCTGCACGCCGGCCCGAGGTCGCGAGAGGGGGGCTTCGTTGGTCGCCACGAATGAGCAGCAGGATCGCACCACCGCATCGCCCCGTTCCGACGGAGGGTACGCTCCCGGCGTCGGCCGCGACGGCGGGTCGGTCGGGGGCGACGCCGGGGCCCGCATGCTGGCGGTGGCGTTGCACCTGGTGCGCGCGCGCAGCGGCATGGTGGCGCTCCTCGACGACGCCGCCGGGCTCAGGCTGCTGGCGAGTTCGGGAGGCGTGACGCTGGACCTGGGGCCAGATGCCTCGATGGCCCGGGCGGCACGGACCGAAGAGGACGTGCGGATCGTGCCGGACGCTGCGGCAGGAGGGGACCGGGCGTCCGAACTGTCGGATGCGCTGGCCGCTCACGGCTTTCGCTTCGTCGCGATCGTTCCGCTCCGCTTCGCGGACGGATCCGCGCGCGGCCTGGTGTGGTTGGCCGATCCGGAACCGCGCGCACTGGACGAAGACGACGTGCGGTGCCTTCGCGACGTGGCCGCTCTGTTGGACGCGCATCCGACGCGGGCGGGCGCCCCCGCGCGCGCGGCGCCGTCGGAGAACGGAGACGATCGATCGGTCGCGACCGGGGAACGACGGTTCCGAGCGTTGGCCGACATCGCACCGGCCATTCTCTGGCTCTCCGACGCCGACGGTCGCCTGTCGTTCCTCAGCCGGGGATGGCACGAAGCGACCGGCCAGTCGGAAGCGGAGTCGAGCGGCGACGGTTGGTTGCAGGCCCTGCACCCCGACGACCGAGACGAAGTCCGGAACCGCTTCTTG
>JBBDSD010000273.1:0-5540 GCA_040905065.1 Trueperaceae bacterium
GCTGGTGGTCGGCTTCCGTGGCGACCACGACGATGGTGCGCACGCCGGGCAGCGCCTCGACCTCCAGGCCGGAAATGGCGCGCCGCAAGATGGTGACCACCTGGTCGGGTTCGGCGTTCACGCGATAGAAGCGCTGCTCCACGGCGGTTTCCGGAGCTCCGTCGCGCACCCCGGCCCGCTGCCGGAACGTGGCCAGCGACGCTTCGGTCCCGACGACGACCACGTCGTTCGGTTGCAGCACGAACGACAGGTCGTTCAGGGTCAGGACCAGGTCCCAGACCTGCCGGAACGGCTTCGGATCGCCGATGTCGTAGCGAATGGTCACGTCGGGGACGGAGTCCACGATCGGGGTGAGACCGACCGAGCGCGCCAGGGCGGCCACCATCGCGGCCAGGTCCTCGCCTTCGTGCCCGGTCGAGAACGACACGGGCTGATCGAAGCGTGCGTCGTCCGGCAGGTCGTGCGCCTGCGCCAGGACCGGTCCCGCAAGCAGGGCGGAGGCCAGCAACGTGAGAAGAAGGGTCGCGAATCGTTTCATGATCACCGCCTGAGATCCAGAGTCAAGATGTGCGTGGTGTCGCCCAACGTGAACTCGGCCGACTGGCCCTGAAGATCGGTGAGAACGATCTCCGTCTCCGGCAGGGACTGGCCGAGCGCGAGCACCAGCGGACGTTCGAGCTCGGCCGCCCGGAACACGCCGACGCCGACCGATCCGAGCACCGACCCGGTGAAGCTCACGTTCCGATTGCGAAGGTAGCGACTGAGTCCGTCCGTGCCGGCCACCAGCGGCTGATCGGGCACGCCCGCGGCGGGCACCTGCCCGGGCGCGAGCGGGGCGGGATCGCGGCTGGAATCGCTGGTCGCCGCTTCCCCGATCGGATCCAGACGCGGAGGTTCGCTCGAATCCTCCGGTTCGCGGGCCGACGCTACGTCCGGGACCATCGCGACGCCGCGCGGGGCTTGCGTGGCGCGCGGGGTGGTGAGCAACGCCGGCGCCGACGAGAGCACGCCGCTAGGCAGGGCGCGAGGCAGGTCGCGCGCGACCTCGTCGGCGGGCGCGACGGGAGCGGGGGTCGGCGCGCGCGGGGTCGGGGGCGCGGCTTCGACCTCTTCGACCCGGGGCGCGGCGGGTACGTCGACCGCGACCACGTCCGGTTCGGGCGTGGCGGCCGGCGCCTCCGCGGCTGGGGCCTCCGGCGCTTGCACCACGATCGGGGAGAACGGGTTGACGGTCGCGCGGGTTCCCGGGCCGGGGCGCGCGGCGGCGTCCGGGTCGTCCGGGTCCGCTTCCGCCACCTCGTCCGCGGCGGGGGGCGCCGTGACGAGGAACGGAAGCTCGGCTGCGGTCACGGCGCGGCCGACGGTAGTGCCTTCCGGACCCACGACCACGGCGGGGGCGTCTCCGTTCGCGTCGTCGCCGGGTGCCGGCGTTACCACCGTCGGCGGATCGTCGTCGGGGGAGGGCGCGACCGACGGCAGGTCGGCGATAACGCCTGGGCCGTCGTCCGGCTCGGCGTCAATGGGAACGGCGTCGTTGGCCGGATCGGCCGCAGCGACGCCGTCGTCCGGCGCGGCTTCGTCCGGTGCGCCGTCTTCCGGATCCGGCGCGGTCGCGTCCGCGTCGGGCACGGCCGGGCCCTCGACGGTAGGCCCGGGCGGGGCCGGCGTCTCGGAGAAGTAGTTGACCCACACGAAGGCGGCCGCGGCCACCAGGAGCAGGGCGATCAGGATGCGTGCGGTACGGGAGAGGCTCACGGGGTCCCCCCGGCGGTGGCCGTGCTGGGTTCGCCAGGCTCGTCTCCGGTGAAGACGTACACGGTGAACCCGTAGTTGGCGGTGAGTTCAGGATCGTCGATCTGCTCCGAGACGGACAGGGACACCTGGTTGATCTTGGTGAACCGCTGCAACCCTTCCAGCGTGCCGAGGAACGTCATGGTTTCGGCGAAGGTGCCGGAGGTCGCCAGCGAGAAACCGATCGGGCGGACGTCCTGAATGCTCTCGCCGCCGCCTCCCTGGCCCAGGCTGTTCACCAGCACGTCCGCTTCCGAGGCGCTGAGGCGCAGGTCGTCGAGCACGTTCGACACCTGACTCTCGGTCGGGAGCTGCGACAGGAACTCGCGCCGGTCGGCCTCGAGCTCGGCGACCGCGAGGCGCAGCGCGGGCAGGTTGCGCCGCGCGGCTTCGCCGCGTTCTATCTGCACGTCCAGACGCTGAATCTCGGACTCCAGATCGGCAATCGCTTCTTGGGTGGGCGTGTACACCAGCCAGTACCAGAGACCGACGCCGATCAGCGAGAGCACGATGAGGATGATGGCCCAGTCGCGCTGCTTGAGGCGCGACAGGCTAAAGCGGGAGGTCATGGCGTCCCTCCCGTCTCGAGAGCGCCCACGGTCAGGCTGTAGGCGTAGAGGTCGTCCTGCGTGCCGTCGCCGCCTTGGCGGCTGGCGTTCTGGAAGAGCACGCCGTAGCTGGCCGATCCTTCCAGGTTCCGCACGAACGAGGCGAGCACCTCGAGATTCTCGACGTTCCCGCCGATCGACATTTCGGCCACGATGGCGTCGCCTTCGAAGCGGTCGGCGTTGCTGGACGGCGGAACCACCGAGCGCATGCTGAGCGTCCGGAAGTCGATGCGTGGCCGCGGCCCATCGCCGATCGGGGGCAGGGTCTCGAGCAGGCCGACGATCTCGCCGGTCCACTGGACGGTGTTGGCACGGACTTCGTCACGGACGGCGATCAGTTCGTTCAGTTGCGCTTGGCGCGCCTGCAGGTCGTTCTGTTCCTCGATGAACGGCTGCAGCAGTGCCAACTGGTCCTCGCGGGCCTGCACTTCGCGCGTGAGGTTCTGTTCCGTCTGCCACGCCAAGTACTGGAACACGCCCACGACCGCGAGGGCGACGACGGGGATCAGCACCGCCAACGCCCGCCAGTAACCCGGCTCGCGTACGCGCCTCAGATTCTTGGGAAGCAGGTTGACGTTAATCAAGGCCGCTCACCCCCCGCAGCGCCAAGCCCAGCGCGACCGAGAGCTCCGGGCCGACCTTGGCCAGGTAGTGCTCGTCGAACTGCCGCTCGTCGACGGTGACGGACAGCCACGGATCGGCGGCCTCGACCTTGAAGCCCAGCGCGTCGCCGATCGCTTCCGGCAGACCGCGCAGCTTCGAGCCGCCACCGGTGGCCAGCATGCGGCTGATGGTGGCGTCGCCGGTCTGGACGCGGAAGAACTCCAGGCTGCGGCGGATCTCCGTGGTCAGGTCGACCAGTACCGGACGCAGCGCCTCGTAGACCCGGCTGGGGCTGTACTGCTCGCGCTTGGCATCGAAGTTGAGGAGTTCCTCCTCGTCCTCGGTGGGGATGGTGGCGGTGCCGTAGTTCAGCTTGATCTCTTCGGCGCTGTCGAAGTCCATCCCGAAGGTGCGTTGTACCGCGGCCGTGAAGTCGTCGCCGGAGACGCCGATGTTGCGGTTCATCAGCACCCGGTCGCCGCGTACCAGCGTGATGGTGGTCGAGGTGGCCGCGATCTCGAGCACCACGCCGACCTCGTTCCCGTCGGTGTAGCCCGCTTGCGTGAGGGTCGTCTTGGTCAGGTGCTCGCCCAGCAGCGCGCCCTTGAGCGACCGCAGCAGGGAGAACGGCTTGACCTCGATCACCAGCGGTTCCAGCCCGGCCAGCTTCAGGTACTCGACCTGTTGCGTCACCAGGTCCAGCCGGGCGGCGGCGATGACCACCTCGAGCTGCCCCCCGTCCTCGACGTCGTCGGGGTTGTCCAGCACGTAGTAGTCCAGCACGACCTCGTCGATCGGGAAGGGGATGTAGCGTTCCGCCTCCCACTTGATCGCTTCGTCGAGTTCCTTGAGAGACATCTTGGGGACGTGGATGTTGCGGGTGATCGCCTGCCGGTTGCCGACGGCGGTCACCACGAATCGCTTGGAGACGCCGGCCTCGTCGAAGAGGGCGCGGATCTCGTCGGCGAGACCGGCCGGGTCGACGATCTGGTCCTCCTGAACCAGGCCGGGTGGCATGGTGCGGATCGCCAACGCCGATAGCGTAGGTGGGCTTCCAGGTCGAAGTTCGACGACTTTGAGGTGGGCCGTACCTACCTCGAGGCCGACCGCTTCGAACTTCGGACTGAGCAAGCGCGAGAATCGGTCGCGCAACGAGGCCATAGGTGACTCCTCCCGCAGAATCTTTACGGAGGCTATCACGCAGCGCTCACGCACAAGGGTGAAATATTCCCACCGGAGCACGCTTCCCGGGCGATCCTTACCTCCGAGTTTGCGTCGGACCGTACTCGCTCGGACGTGCGGAGGCCACGACGGACCGGCTCAGCCGGGCGAAGGATGCCGCCGAGTGCCGTCTGGGGCGGGCTTCGAGGGCGTTTCGCCTGGATCGGCCTGCGTTTCGGTACGAGGGTCGTCCCCGTCGCCGCGGGGCCCGCCCGGCACGCCGACCGGGGGCGGCTCGGGCAGCGACTCGCCGCGCATCAGCGCTGCGAACTCGTCGTGATGCACCGTTTCGCGCGCCAACAGCACCTCGACGATGCGGTCCAGATCGGCCCGATGCTCGCTGAGCAGGTCGCGGATCCGTTCGTACTGCTCGTCGATCACGCGGCGGATCTCGGCGTCCACCCGGCGTGCCGTGGACTCGCTGTAGCTGCGGGCAGATTCGGCGTCGCCCTGGTAGGTCTCGTCGCCGCCGGCGAGCGCCACCGGACCGATCGCGTCGCTCATGCCCCAACGGGTCACCATGCGCCAAGCGAGTTGCGTCGCCTGCTGGAAGTCGTTCTGCGCACCGGTGGTAATTTCATTCAGCACCAGCGCCTCCGTCACGCGACCGGCCAGAGCCACCGCGATCCGGTCCAGCAGGTCGGCGCGACCGGCGGTGGAGCGGTCCTCGTCCGGGACCTGCATGACGTACCCCATCGCCCGCCCGCGCGGCACGATGGTGATCTTGTGGACCGGGTCGGCGTGCGGCAGCAGGTACGCCGCCAGCGCGTGCCCCGCCTCGTGCACGGCGGTCATGCGGCGCTCGCGCACGCCGATTACGCGGCTGCGCCGCTCCGGACCCATCACCACGCGGTCGGCCGCTTCGTCCAGGTCGGGGAGGAGGATGGTGCGCCGGTTCGCGCGTGCGGCGACCAACGCCGCCTCGTTGAGGAGGTTCTCGAGGTCGGCGCCCACGAAGCCGGGCGTGCGCCGCGCCACCCGACCGAGGTCGACCGAACGGTCCAACGGCTTCTCGCGGGCGTGGATGCGCAAGATCGCCTCGCGACCACGCACGTCGGGCGCGTCGACCACGACCTGGCGGTCGAAGCGGCCCGGTCGCAGCAGCGCGGGGTCCAGCACGTCCGGCCGGTTCGTGGCCGCGATGAGGATCACGTCGTGCGACGAGTCGAACCCGTCCATCTGCACCAGCAGGGCGTTGAGGGTCTGCTCACGCTCGTCGTTGCCGCCCATCGGGTTGGCGTTGCGGCGCCGGCCGACCGCGTCGATCTCGTCGATGAACACGATGCACGGTGCGCTCTTCTTGGCGGTCTCGAACAG
>JBBDSD010000274.1:0-5536 GCA_040905065.1 Trueperaceae bacterium
GACCGCCTCGCTCATCCACGACTTCTTCAAACCCAGCATCCTGGAACAGCTGATCGACCGTCGTCTGGCGCTGCACGGGGCGCCGGAGCTGGACGCGACCTTCTTCGGGAACGAGGCGCTGATCGCGCAGACGGCGCTCGATTGGGTCGCACGCGACGCCGAAGCGAGCGAAGAGCAGATCGGGGCGTACTACCAGGCCAACCTCGAGCGGTACACCGTACCGGCCTCGGCCGAGGTCGTGCAGGTCGAATTCTCGGACGAGAACGCCGCCTTCGCCTACCGGGACGCGCTGCTTGAGGGGGCCGACCCGACCGAGGCGGCCGCAGAGGTGGACGCGGAGGTGGTCGATCACGGCACCGTCGGGGAAGGCCAGCTGGAGGGTCCGCTCGACACGGCCCTGTTCGCCACCGATGCGTTCGAGCCGTTGCCCGGCGGTCCGCGGACGGTGTCCGACGTGCTGGTGCTGGAACGCCCGGTCGATCCGGACGAGCCGGTGACCGCAGGACCGGAGGTCGCCGACGAAGCGGCCGCCGCCGCGGCAGACGCGGCGGACGCGGACGCGGCCGAAGAGGCTGGCGATCCGGCGGCGGAACCGGCGCTCGAGGCGCGGCACGTGGTGCTGGTCGCCATCCGCACCCCGGCCGAGACGTTGCCGCTCGAGCAGGTCCGTAGCGACGTCGAGCAGACCGTGCGCAGCCAGGAGCGCCAGCGGCTGCAGCGCGCCTGGCTGGACGACCTTCGCGAACAGGTCGAGGTCGAGATCGTCTCGGACGAGCTGGACGCTGCGTTGGACGCTCCCGGCGAGGCGACCCCCGGCAGCGAGGCACCGGTCGACGGCGGCGACGGCGTCGAACTGGAGTTGGACGTGACCGACGAGGCCGACCCGGAAGCGGCGCCGATCGACTGACCGCGGCGTCGCCCGTCCCGAACGACTGACGCACGACCGGCCCGAGCCCCTGTCGCTTTCGCGGCATCGGCCTCGGGCCGGCGACGTTCCGGACCGGGCTGGTATCGTCGGCCGCATGCGACGTGCCCTCCTCAGCGTGTCCGACAAGACCGGCCTGATCGACCTCGCTCGCGCGCTGAACGACGCCGGCATCGAGCTGGTGTCCAGCGGCGGCACCGCGCGCACCGTGCGCGACGCCGGCCTGCCGGTCGTCCCTGTGCAGGAGGTCACCGGTCACCCGGAGATCCTTGACGGGCGCGTCAAGACGCTGCATCCCGCCGTTCACGGCGGGCTGCTCGCTCGCGACGACGCTGCGCACCTGCAGGAGCTCGAAGAGCACGGCATCGCTCCGTTCGACCTGCTGGTCGTGAACCTGTATCCGTTCGAGGCAGCGTCCGCACGATCGGACGCGAACGCGGCGGAGGTGATCGAGCAGATCGACATCGGAGGTCCGGCGATGGTGCGGGCCGCGGCCAAGACGTTCGAGCGGGTGACCGTCGTCGTCGACCCGAGCGACTACGCCGGGTTGGCGGAGAGCCTGCCCGCCGGGCCGGACGCGGCCGCCCGCAGGCGCTTGGCCCGCAAGGCGTTCGCGCACACCGCCGCCTACGACGCCGCCATCGTGACCTGGCTGGACGCCAGCGCCGACGATTCCGAACCGCTTCCGCCCACGATGCACCTCGCGCTCGAACGGGCCGAGGTGCTGCGCTACGGCGAGAATCCGCATCAGGCCGGAGCGCGCTACCGCCTTCGGGCCGGACCCCGGTCCGCCACGCCCCCGGACGCCGGCGTGGACGCTGCCGCGGTCGACGGCGGGCCCCGCGGCGGGGTCTGGGACGCCGCGGTGCAGCACAAGGGCACGGCGATGTCGTACCTGAACCTGTTCGACGCCGACGCCGCCTGGCGCGCCGTGCACGCCTTCGAGGAACCGGCGGTGGTGATCGTCAAGCACGCCAACCCGTGCGGCGTCGCCGTCGCGCACGACCTGGCGACCGCCTACGCACTCGCGCTGGACGCCGATCCGCAGTCGGCGTTCGGTGGCGTGGTGGCGATGAACCGCACCGTCGACGTCGCCACCGCGGAGGCGGTCATGGCCGCCCCGAAGGCGGATGTGCTGATCGCGCGCGGCGTCAGCGACGAGGCGCTCGCGGTGCTGCGCCGCAAGCGGAAGGCGATGCGCGTGCTGACGGCGCCGGCTCCGGGCCCGGCCGGCCCGTCGCTGCGCAGCGTCGACGGGGGTCTGCTGGTGCAGACGCCGGACGTCGTGGGGCGGGACCGGAGCGGTTGGACCGTGCCCACGGGGCGCACGCCCAGCGAGTCGGAGTGGGAGGACGCGATCTTCGCCTGGCAGGTGTGCGCCGGGGTGGGAAGCAACGCCTTCGTGCTGGCCCGCGACCGGGTCGCGGTCGGCATCGGCGCGGGGCAGCAGAGCCGCGTGGACGCGGCGCGCATCGCGGCGCGCAAGGCGGACGGCCGGGCTCGGGACGGCGCCTGCGCCTCCGACGCGTTCTACCCGTTCCGCGACGGATTGGACGCGGCTGCCGAGGCGGGCGTGGCCGTGGTGATCCAGCCGGGAGGGTCGGTCCGCGACGACGAGGTGACGCAAGCGGCCGACGAGCACGGCCTGGCCATGATCCTCACTGGCGAACGGCACTTCCGGCACTGACCGCTCGCAGGCGCGACGCGGCGCGCGCGGGGCGTGATGACGTGGGCAGGATGGGCGTGGCGGTGCGCGCCGTCCCTTTCGTCCTGCACGCCGTTCTTCGCCCCCGAAGCACCAGGGCTTGTTGTCGCGCACATATCAAGCACAAGATCTAGTATCGACCCCTTGCCGCGGGTGGGCGTCGCCTGCTACGCTCGTGCTCAGTCGCACCGGGGCGATCGCTCCCCGAATCGGTGTCGTCGGGCCCCCGGCACCGGCCGTGCATGCGAACGCAGCGTCCACGACGCCCAAGACCACGCCTTCACCCTCCGCGTCCCTCCACGGGCCGCGGTCGCCCCTCCCCGCCCCGCTCCGGACGCACGGTCCGTCCGGACAGAAAGGAAGCGACGTGTCCCACGCTCCCGCCCCCAACGATCCTCGCCTGTCCGCCTTCGATCCCCACGCCGTCGTCATCGCCGAGCGCCAGTACTTCCAACCGGGCGACGCATCGCTGGGCGGTCTGTTCGGGCGCGTGGCCCGCTGGGTCGCCGGTCCCGAGCGGGACGAGGATCGCGAAGCCTGGGAGCGGGTCTTCTACGACCTCATGGCGGACAAGCGCTTCTGCCCCGGGGGCCGGGTGCTGGCGGGTGCGGCCACGCAGCACGGCAACGTCCTCAACTGCTTCGTGCAGGACGGCAGCCCTGCCGACGACGGCAGCACCGAGTGGGCGCTGCGCCTGGCCACCAAGCTGGCGCTGGTGACCAAGGTCGGCGGCGGGAACGGCCTGAACCTGGACCCGATCCGGCCGAAGCGCGCCTACGACGGGCCGTGCGGACGACTCACCCTCACCATGGACGTCGCGCCCCCCCCCCCCCCCACGGGGCGCGACGGCACGTTCCTCGATCTGGTGCACGGAACGTACGTCACCCGCGGGTACCGCACCGCCACCTTCGCCGAAACGTCCGACCTTTCACGCGACGCTGCCGTCCGCACGGTGGGGGACAGCGTCGAGGGAATCTGGCAGGCCGCCAGCGACGCCGTGCGCGCCATGCTGGCCGGCGAGGACGTGGTGCTGGACCTGAGCGGTCTGCGCCCGGAGGGAACGCCGGTCGACGGTTCCGGCGGCACCAGCAGCGGCCCCAGCAGCTTCGCGGTCGAGGTGTTCGACAACTTCGCGACCTGGGCGCACTTGGGCGCCGCCACGTACGCCGGACCGGTCGCCACCCTGCGCTACGTGTTCGCGCCCACCCTGCGCGTGATCCGCCAGGGCGGCACCCGTCGCGGCGCCGGCATGGCGACCCTTTCGATCACCCATCCGGACGTGCGCGACTTCGTGACCGCCAAGGACCTGGACCGCGAGCGCGACGAGGGCGACATCAGCACCTTCAACATCAGCGTGCTGGTCAGCGACGCCTTCATGGCCGCCGCACGCGAAGCGCAGCGCGGCACCCTGCGCGAGATCGCCGATCACGCCTGGGCGACCGGCGAGCCTGGCCTGATCTTCCTCGACCGCATCAACGAGCACAACCCGATGCGGGCGGCGTACGGGGACATCAAGAGCACGAATCCTTGCGTCACGGCCGACACCTGGGTCGACACCCACGAGGGCGCCCGCACCGTCGCCGAACTGGTGGACCGATCGTTCTGCGCCGTCGTGGACGGCGAAGCGTACCCGGTGCGATCGAGCGGCTTCTTCTCGACGGGCGTCAAGCCGGTGGTGCGGGTGCGGACGAAGCGCGGGTACCAGCTGCGCCTCACGCGCGACCACCGCCTCGAGAAGGTCGTGCGCCGCACGCGGGACGCCCTGGCCACCGAGTGGACGCCCGTGGCAGACCTGAGCGTGGGCGACGAACTCCAGCTCGCCGACCAGCGCGACGCGCGCCCGTGGAGCGGCCCCGGCAGCGAGGAGGAGGGCTGGCTGCTGGGACTCCTGGTCGCAGGCGGCACCTTCGCCACCGACAAGGACGGCGTCGCCTGCCTCGACCTCTGGGGCGACGAGCGCGTGCGCCTCGCCGACGCCGCGGAGGCGAGCCTGAAGCGACTGCGTCACCCTCTGCCGGCCGTGTGGCGCAGCGAGCGCGAGGCCCAGGTCCGGCTGCAGAGCCGCGCGCTCGGCGACCTGGCCTCTCGCTTCGGCGTGGCGCGCGGTACCAAGACCGTCACCGACGACATCGAGCGGGGTGGGCACGCCTTCGTCACCGAATTCCTGCGCGGTCTGTTCGACGCGGACGGGTCCGTCCAGGGATCGCAGGAAAAGGGCGTGTCGGTCCGGCTCGCGCAGTCCGACCAGGCAGTGCTGGAACGGGTCCAGCGGATGCTCGCCCGTGTGGGCGCGCTCTCGACGCTCTACCGTGAGCGGCGTCCAGCCGGCACGTCCCGCCTGCCCGACGGGCGCGGTAGCCACGGGACCTACGCCGTGCAGGCCCAGCACGAACTGGTGATCGCGAACGACAACCTGGCCGTCTACCGGGACCAGGTCGGCTTCACGGTCCGCGCCAAGGCGGACCGGCTCGACGCCGCGCTGGAGGCGTACGCCCGCACCCCGAACCGGGAACGGTTCGTCGACGCGATCGTGTCGATCGAAGCGGACGGCGAGGAGGAGGTCTACGACGTCACCGTCGACCACGTCCACGCCTTCGCCGCCAACGGCATCAAGGCGCACAACTGCGGCGAGATCCCCCTCTACCCCGGCGAGCCGTGCGACCTGGGCGCCATGAACCTGGCCGCCTACGTCAGTGCGAACGACCGCGGCATGGAAGGCTTCGACGCGGACCGCTTCCGGGACGACGTCGCCACCTGCGTCCGCTTCCTGGACAACGTGCTGGAGGTGAACCGCTTCGCGCTGGAGGACAACCGCGTCATGAGCATGAAGCTCAGGCGCCTGGGCCTGGGCGTGATGGGCATGGCGGACGCGCTCATCAAGATGGGCCTCCCGTACGACACGGACG
>JBBDSD010000275.1:0-5442 GCA_040905065.1 Trueperaceae bacterium
CCGCGATCGAGTCGATGGAGGGGGCCGGCGTCGCGCTCGCCTGCCTGCTGGCGGGCGTGCCGTTCGTCGAGATTCGGGGCGTGTCGAACGTGGCCGGCGTGCGGGACAAACGGGCCTGGCAGGTACGCGACGCGCTCCGCGCCGCGGCGGAGGCGGTGCGACGCACCGTGCGCGCCGGGCCTTCGAACGATCGGTCCGGCCACGCCACGCGATAAGATGCCGTCATGCCCTTGACGACAGGACGACAGATCCTCGAGGCGGCCCGGGCCGGCCGATACGGCGTGGGTGCCTTCAACACGAACGACATGGAGATCACGCAGGCGATCCTCGAAGCGGCGGAGGCGACCCGCAGCCCGGTGCTGCTGGCGCTCTCGGAGGGGGCGCTGGCGTACGGCGGCGCGATCCTGCCGAAGCTGGTGATCGAGATGGCGCGCGACGCCACCGTTCCGGTGGCGATCCACCTGGATCACGGGTCGTCGTACCTGTCCTGCATCCGGGCGTTGCGGATGGGCTTCACGTCGGTGATGATCGATCAGTCCCACGAGGAGGAGGCGGTGAACGTGCGCGAGACCGCCCGCGTGGTCGAGGCGGCCCACGCCGTCGGCGTCTCGGTCGAGGCGGAGATCGGCCGCTTGGGCGGGGTCGAGGAGCACGTGGTCGTGGCGGAGGAGGACGCCATCCTCACCAAGCCGGACGAGGCGGAACGGTTCATGCACGAGAGCGGTGCCGACTACCTGGCGGTGGCGATCGGCACCTCGCACGGCGCGAACAAGGGGACCGGACGGCCGTACATCGATCACGGGCGCATTCAGGAGATCGCCGACCGCATCCCGCAGCCGCTGGTGATGCACGGCGCCAGCGGCGTCCCGAGCGACCTGGTGCGCCGCCTGAACGAAGCGGGCGGCTCGCTGGCGGACGCCAGCGGCATTCACGAGGACGACGTGCGCCGGGCGGTCACCGAAGGAATCGCCAAGATCAACACCGACACCGACCTGCGCCTAGCCTTCACCACCCGCGTGCGCGAGGTGTTGCGCAATGATCCGAAGCAGTTCGATCCGCGCAAGATCCTGGGGCCCGCCCGGGACGAGATGCGCGAGGTGGTCACGGCCCGCATGCAGGTGTTCGGCTCCGCCGGTCGCGCCTGACGCGCCCAGCGAGGACACGTTCGGAACGCGCCGCTCCAGCGGCCGCGAGCGATGGCGTCTCGCGCGTCAGGCGTCGGAGACGGCGCGTTCCGCGTTCGGGTTGCGGCTGGGCGTCACGTACACCGTCTTCTGGTGCGCGTACTGCACCGCGCCCGGTGGACCTCCCTTGACCTTCCATACGTTCTTGCGTTCGGTGTAGTCGACCGGCACGTTGTCGCCGCCCGACGCCTTGGAGTGGCCCGCCGCCAGGCGCGCTGCGAACAGGACCGTGTCGAACGGAACCTCCGCGCCACCGGACCGGATCAGCACGTGCGCTCCGTGCCAACCCTGGACGTGCAGCCACACGTCGCGGCTGCGTGCCACGCGGAAGGTGATGGCGTCGTTCTCGCGGGCGCTGCGACCGACCAGTACGGGGAAACCGTGCGGACCGGGGTATGACAGGCCCGGAGGGCGCTTGCGGTCCTCCCGCTCGCGCGTCGTCAGCGCCGCGGCGCGCCGGGCCAGCTCCTCGTCGGACCGCTGGTCGAGCCTGGCCAGTTCGCGGTCGACCTCGGCCCGCTCCGCCTCGAGCTCGTCGGAGCGGGCCAGGGCGCGCTCGGCGCGATTCTCCCGCTTGCGGGCGTTCTCGTACCGCGCCTTGGCGTTCGCCGCCACGCTCCGGGACGGATCGAGCGTGAGGACCGTCTCGCCGCCCTCGAAGTCGGGCAACGTCACGTGCTCGCTGCCGCCGGGCACCGCGTGCGCGTGCGCAAGCAGCAGGTCCGCCTCCGTGCGAAGCCGCGCGGCGTCGTCGGCGGCGCGCAGCGCGCGTTCGGCGTCGCCGATCCGCTTGGCCGCCCGCTGCCGACGCTCCTGCAAATGAGCGCGGACGACGCGGAGATCCGCCTCGCGTCGCTCGCGCCGACGCAGGGTCGCGACGTCCGGTCGGTCCAAGGCGCGCTCGGCCGCGCCGCGCGGGTCGCGGATCACCTGCTGCAGCGCGCTCACGAAAGCGTCCAGCGCCTCGCCGGTCAGTTCGGCATCGTCGGGGACCCGAGCGAGCCGTACGGCGGCCCGCGTCAGCTCCGGTCCGATGCCGTCCAGCCGCTTCTTGACCTGCTTCGGGGTGCCGCCCTCCAGAGCCTCGCGCAAGCCGTCCGCAGGCAGCGTGCGTGGATCGGACTTGCGGTACGGCGGGGGCGGCCGGTACGGCAGGCCCGGGCGGACCTGCCGGAAGCGGTTCACCGAGGCGTCGATCTCGCGGGCCGCCCCCAGGATGGTGCCGTCCGGGTCGACCAGGATCAGGTTGCCGTTGCGGCCGGTCAACTCGACGATCAGCTCGACCGGCCCGGTCTCCACGAACCCGCGCCCCGCACCGAAGCGCAGCCGACAGACGCGGTCCAGCGCCGGCTGCTCGACGGAAACGAGCAGACCGGCCGCGCGCGAGGCCAACAACGCCTGGAATCCGGTACGTGGAGCGGACGGACCCGAAGGCTGATCCCTGCGCAGTTCGACGCGGGGGTTCGGCAGCCGATCGAAGATCCAGAGCGCACCGTCCGGCACCAGCGGCAGCACGGCGGTGTTCGGTCCAGCGAAGCGCCAGGCCAGCCGCTCGGCCGGCAGGCGGTCGCGCAACGGATCCAGCGTTTGGGCCAGCAGGAGACCTTCCATCTCTCGCGAGTCTACCCGCGCTCAGTTGACCTGCCGGTCCCGCCCTCCCAGATCGTGACGCGCCTGCTGGACGTAACGCTCCAACGAGGCGGTCCATTCGCTGGCCGGTTCGGTGTGCTCGAGCGCCAGGCGGGCGTGCGTCAGGAGCCGTTGCGCCCACGCCGATCCGCGTTGGGCGAACACGTCGGCGAGCGACTGTTGCGCCGCTACCCAGACCGGATCGCCGGGCGGACTGGCGCTGGCGGCCTGCTCGAACCAGGCGGCCGCTTCGTCCATGTCGTAGTACTCGAGCGCGACGGTGCCCAGCACCAGGCAGGCGGGACCGGTGGCCCCGAGGTCCAGCGCGTGGCGGGCGGTGCCGGCCGCGTGCACCAGGTCGCCGGTCCGCAGGTGCGCGTCCGCCAGGTCGGCGGTGGCCTCGGCCCGGTGCGGGTAGTCCGGATCCAACAACGCTTCGTCCAGGGCCGCGGTGGCGTCCTCGGGCCGTCCAGCGTCCAGCAGCGCCACGGCACGTTCGTGCAGAGCGTACGCCCGATCGGTCTCCCCGGCGTCCGCCAGCGCGTCCTGCAGCCGGTCGGCAGCGTCGCCCGGCCGTCCCAGCGACTGCAGCGCCTGCGCGATCGCTTGGAGCGCGCCGTAGCGGTGGTCGGCGTCGGGCGCGATGCGTTCGGCCGTCTGCAGGATGCGAAGCGCTCGTCCCGGGTTGCCCAGCTCCAGCTCCGCCCGGCCTCGGAGCTGCAGCGCCCAACTCCGGTCGGCCCGGTCGACCGGGTCCAGGTCGCCCGCCCGCAGCAGGCGTTGCGCCCGACCGGGATCGCCTCGCTCCAGCCAGGCGCCCGCCAGATGGATTCGCTCGGTCTCCCGTTCGGGCAGTGGAGCTTCAGCGAAGGAACGCTCGAACGCCTCGGCCGCCTCGGTCCACGACGCCGCGTCGGCGTGCACGTGGCCCAGCAGCGACCAACGTCGCCAGCGCAGGTGCTCCGGGACCGCGTCGGCCGGGATCGCCTCCAGCCTCCGCAGCGTGCTGCGCGTGGCGCCGGACCGCCACAGGGCGCTGGCGGCGTGGTACGCGGCCAGCGGATCGTCGGCTGCGTCGACGTCGCTCCCGCCGCGGCGCCCCTGGTGCGCCGCGGCCCCTTGCGCCGCGCGGAACTCCCAGTGCAGCGCGCGGTACAGCGGCCATCGGACCACGCTCGGGTCGGCCCCGGCGGCGGCGCGCAGCGCCTGCAGGCCCCGGTCCATGCCCTCGCCGCCGTGCAGCGAGGCGGCGGAGGCGAGATGCAACTGGCAGAGCGCCCGATCGGAGCCCGAGCTCGAGGCTGCGGCGGCGTCGGCGAGGAGCGCTACGGCCGCTTCGATGCGACCCTCCGCCAAGGCGCGGTGGGCCGGTTCCAAGAGGGGAAGCGCAGCGTCGGGCGAACTACGGCGCCAGGTCACGAACGGACGCTATCACGACCGCGGGCGAGGCGCTCTCGTGACGTCACCCCCGCGCCGCGCGGGCGTCAGAGCCGGTCGACAGGACGGGCTGGGCCTTCCGGATCGACCGGCTCCCCGGCGAGGTCCACCCGGCGGAACGTCTCCTGGAACAGGCGGTCCGCGGAGCGGCGCGCGAAGCCAAGCACCGACAGCGCCTGCGTCCGGTGGCAAGCGAGGGCCCGCAACTTGGTGGCGAGCTCCTCCTTGCCGAGGTCGATCCGGTGGCTAGGCGGCCGCCAGCCGGTTTGGATGGCGTCCGGGGTCAGGAAGCCGTCGCGGGCGGGACCGTCGAACGGTTCCGGCCCGGCGTAGTGGTATAGGGCGCGCGGGCGGTGCTGGGCGCGGGCCAGGGCGGCGTGCGCCAGGCGGTGGGTGGCCACGTGGTCGGGATGTCCGTTGCTGCCGTGCGGTCCGAAGGTGACCACCGCCGCGGGCCGGTCGGCGTCCAGGCGGCGCACCAGGTCGGGCACGATCCGTTCCGGGTCGACCGCTTGCAGGCCCGGGTCGCGAGGGATGCCGCGGTCCCCGTCCGGCACGAAGTCGTGGTGATCGAGCACGTGCACGCACGAGATGCCGAGCACCTCCGCCGCTTCGCGCAGTTCCGCCTCGCGGGTCGCGCCCAGTCGCTCCGGCGGGCAGAGGCCCAGGGAGCGGCCGCCCCGACCGCGCGTGAGGGTGATCAGCACGGTGCGTTCGCCGGCGGCGGCCAGGCGGGACCAGACGCCGCCGAGACCGAACGCCTCGTCGTCCGGGTGCGGCACGATCGCCATCAGGGCCGCCGGGCGCGCAACGTCGCCGGGACCGAGGCTGGAGCCGGAACGGGGGACCGCATCGTCTTCGCACATGGCGGAACCCTACCGCGATGGGCACGTGATAGCGTCCCCGACATGGACATGCACGGCTTCACCGAACGGGACCGGCGCGCCCTGCCACTGCTGGGCGTCGAAGCCCGGCGCCTGGTGCACGAGCGGAGCGGGACCGAACTGCTGGTGCTGGACGCCGACGAACCGAACCTGTCGTTCGCCCTGGGCGTCCCGACCGTCCCCGACAACGACGACGGGGTGGCGCACGTGCTCGAGCACATGGTGCTGGCCGGGTCGGAACGGTTCCCGCTCAAGGATCCGTTCTTCTCGATGATCAAAGGCTCGCTCGCGGGCTTCCTGAACGCGAT
>JBBDSD010000276.1:0-5427 GCA_040905065.1 Trueperaceae bacterium
GATGGCGGGCAACCTGCCACCGCAGGCGGTCTGGCTGTACGGCGCCTTCCTGGGCCTTTCGCAAGGCATGAAGAACTCCGTGTCCGGATCGATCTACGCCACCTACTTCGGGCGCATGCACCTCGGGTCGGTGAAAGGGTTCGCCACCACGCTGACCACCGCCGGTACCGCCATCGGTCCGCTTCTTTTCTCGGTCGGCTACGACCTCACCGGCAGCTACGCCGCGGTGCTCTGGATCTCGGCGGCGTGGCCAGCCGCTGCGGCGCTGGCAGCGCTGCGCCTGCGGCCGCCACGCCGGACGGCGCAGGACGCGGCGTGACCTTCCGCTGGTGACCCCGCACGACGACGGCCCCCAAGACCGCCTCACGCTGCTCGCGGTCCTGACCGCTTGGTGGCCGCTGGCCGCGAGCTGGGCGTTCATGGGGATCGAGCTTCCGCTGGTCAGCGCCGTCATGGCGCGCCTTCCCGATGCGGCGGTCCACCTGGCTGCCTACGGCGGCCTGGTGTTCCCCGTGGCGTTGATCATTGAGGCCCCCATCATCATGCTGCTCGCCGCCAGCACCGCCCTGGCGCGCGACGCCGCGTCGTACCGGATGCTGCACCGCTTCATGATGATCGCCGGTGGGGCGCTCACGGCGATTCACGCGGTGCTGGCGTTCACGCCCGCCTTCGATCTGGTGCTAGTGCCGCTCCTCGGTCCACCCGACGACGTCATCGAACCGGCCCGCCTGGGCCTCCAACTGCTGCTTCCTTGGACCTGGACGATCGCCTACCGGCGATTCCATCAGGGACTCCTGATTCGCCACGGGCTCTCGCGCGCGGTGGGCATCGGCACCGCGGTGCGCCTGGCGGCCGTCGCTGCGGTGGCCGGCACAGGACTGGCGTGGAACGCCGTGCACACCTCCGCCGAGTCGGGCTTCGGCTCGGGGCTGGAGCTGCCGGGCGTGGCGGTCGCGGCGCTGGCGATCTCCGCCGGCGTCAGCGCCGAGGCGCTCTACACCGGCCTGCGCACGCGCAGAGTGGTCCGCGAGCGCGTCGTGCCGAGCGCTGTAGTCGGACCGCCGCTGCGCTGGAGCGGCTTCGCATCGTTCTATCTGCCGCTGGCGCTGACCAGCCTGCTGCTCCTGCTGGTCCAACCGATCGGAGCGGCGGCCATCGCCCGCATGCCCGACGCGCTTCCTTCGCTGGCGGCGTGGCCGGTGGTCGGGGGGCTGGTGTTCCTGTTCCGGAGCCTGGGCATGGCCTACAACGAGGTGGTCGTCGCGCTCCTGGACCGGCCCGGCGCCGACGCCACGCTGCGCCGCTTCACGGCCGTCCTCGTCCTGGCCACCGCAGCGGCGGCCACCGCCATGGCGGCCACCCCGGCTTCGCTCTGGTGGTTCGGAACGGTGTCCGGCCTTCCGCCCGACCTGGCGGCGTTGGCCCGCGACGCGTTCTGGCTGGGCATGGTGTGGGCGCCGCTGGACGTGCTCCGCAACGACCTGCAGGGACGCCTGGTCCACGCGCGCCGCACGCGCGGCATCGGCGAATCGGTCGCGGTGTTCCTGACCGTGGCCACGACCGTACTGGTGATGGCCGTCCAGGTCGGGACCGGAAGCGGCCTGGTGTGGGCGATGTCGGCGTTCGTGGCGGGTTCGCTGGCACAGATCGGCTGGCTGGCTTGGCATCTGCGGCGCGATCGCGCCACGGCGACACGCGTGACGGCAGCGGACTAGCTCTCGCTGGACACGCTCGCCGGCTCCGGCCACGCGATCGCGTCGGGATTCACCTCCACCACCTCGGGCTGGACGCCTGCCCGCTCCAGCGCCGGCACGAGCAGGGACGCGAGCGGTCCCCCGTCGCCGACCGACGACGCGACGGTGGCGTCCGCTGCGCGGGTCGCGGCGACGTACAGAAGGCGCCGGTCCTCCGCCTCCCGTGCTCGCTTCGCCGCGTCCTCCGCCCACGCCCACGCGAGCGGGATCGCCTTCGGATCGTCGGGCGCTTCGACCTGGACCGCCACGCCCACCTCGGGACCGAAGCGAACGGCGGGCGCGTCGTTACGACCGCGCGCATCCAGCGCGGCGACCACCACCCACGGCCACTCCAGGCCCTTGCTCTTGTGCACCGTCGTGAGCGTGACGGCGTCGCCCGCCTCGAGCGACGGCCGGTCCACCTGCACCTCCGCAGCGAGCAGGCGACGGAGCCGGCGCGCCACCGAGGCGACGTCCCCGCCCCCGCGTTGCAGTTCGCGGATCCACGCCACGAATCCGGTCCGGTCGGCCGCCCGGCGATCGCCGCCCGGCAGGTTCGCCGCCACGGCGCTCCAACCGGTGGCGCGGTCCAGGCGCTGCAGCAGGCGAGCCGGCGGATCGTCCCGTGCCGCTCGCAACGACGCCTCGAGGGTGCACAGCGCCCGCTCGGCCCACTCCGGCCGCGTCTCGCGCAGTCGGTCCCACCACGATCCGCGCGCAGCGTCCCGGCCGGGCACCGCCGTCGCGAACCGGTCCAGGTCGTCGTCGCCCACGGCGAACATCGGACCGCGCAGCAACGCCGCCAGCGCCACGTCGTCGTGCGGATCGGCCAGGAACCGCAGCGCCGCGATGCCGTCGCGCGCCTCCCGGGTGGTCAGCAGGTTCCCACCGCCGGTGTGCACCGCCGGCACGCCCCGTGCCGGGAGCACCTCGGCCAGCAGATCCAACGCGGCCCAGCCGCGGGACAGCACCGCCACGTCGCCCGGCCGGATCGGACGAACCCCTGCGGGCACTCCCGGATCGCGCACGGGAACCGAGCTCCGTAGCGCCTGCGCCAGTTCGTCGGCGATCCGGTGCGCCTCCGCCAGGCGCACCAACGGGGCCGGCGCGCTGGCCAGCAGGTCGGTGCGCCACCAGCGCAAGGACGGCTCGGGCGACGGCGCCTGCGGCGCGTGGGCCCGCAAGGGAGCGTGCAGCTCGCCCATCAGCTCCTCGAACGCCCGGTTCGAGGTCGCCACCAGCGGCGCGTGCGTGCGGAACCCCAGGTCCAGGGCGACGGTCTCGCCTCCGCTCGCGTCCACGGCGTCGGTGAGGCGTTGGAACACCGCCGCGTCCGCCCCGCGGAAGCCGTAGATGCTCTGTTTCGGGTCGCCCACCACGGTGGTACGGCAGAACGCCGCCAGGCGCGCGATCAACGCCTCCTGCACCGGGCTGGTGTCTTGCGCCTCGTCCACCAGCAGGGCAGCCCAACGCGCCCGGTAGTGCGCCTGCACCGATCGGTCGTCCAACGCCCGCACCGCGGCGACCTCGACGTCGGCGAAGTCCACCACCCCCGCGCGTCGCTTGGCGGCGGCCATGCGGTGGCGCGCCCCGCGCCAAGCGTCGTGCAGGAGCGGAAGCAGCTCGGCGAGCGCCCGGTCGGCCGGACCGACGCGCCAGTGGGAGCGAGGATCGGCCCTCCAGTCGCGGAGAGCGTCCAGCGCGATCTTCAGCGCCCCGCGCAGCGCGTCGCGGTCGCTGCCCCACATGCGTTCGGACCCGACGGTGGCGCGCACGCCGTGCAGGGCTGCGGCGGCGGCCTCGACATCGTCGGCGTGCGCTGCGTCGCTGGCGGCCAGCACGTTGCGGCGCGCCCGCTCGCCGGCGTCGCCCTCCGGCCGCAGCGGCAGCGCGCGAAGCGTGCGCAGCGCTTCGGCGAGATCCGCTCCGGCCAGGTGCCTCGCGCGGGATGCGCGGCGCGCGTCGCCGGCCCGCGCCTCCCAGTCGACGGTCGGTCGCGCGAACGCCCGTTCCGCCTCGTACGGATCGCGCAGCAGGCTGGCCAGCGCGTCGCGCACGCGATCGTACGGCAGGGCGTCGAACAGCGGCTCGGGCACGCTGGCGAGGGCGTCGTCCAGCTGTTCGCTCCACCACAGGTCCCCCTCCAGCGGATCGAGGATCCGCACGTCGGGCGGCACGCCGGCCGCACGGGGGTGGTCGCGGCAGATGCGCAGGCAGAGCGCGTGGACGGTCCCGATCGGGGCCGCCTCGAGCTCCGCCATGCGACGGTCGTGCGCCCCGAACGCGTCACGGGCGTAGCGCCGCACGCGGGCCCGCAGTTCGTGCGACGCGCGCTCGGTGAAGGTGATGGCGACCACCGCCAACGGCGAGGCACCCTCGCGCAGGTGCGTCAGGTAGCGGTGGCCCAGCGTGTGGGTCTTGCCGGTGCCGGCTCCCGCCACGATCGCCACGCTGCCCGGCGCGTGGGCCGCACGGCGCTGCCGCTCGGTCAGGCCGTCGCCTGGGGGCTCGGTCTCGCTCGCTGGGGCGGCGCTCACCTGCGACCGTCGTTCGGTTTCCGGTCCACGCGCGGTCCCACCCGGCAGACCAGCTCCAGATCGCAGGTGCGGCACGCCTCGCGGCGCAGATCGGGTCGTACCGGCCAGGCGCCGTGCGCGGCGCGCTCCGTCGCTTCGGCCGCCAGCGCCTGGAGTCCCGTCCGCCCGTCGCCGGTCCCGGACGTGTCGCCGGTCGTGTCGCCGACCGCATCGCCCGTCGCGTCGCCGGAACCGTCGCCGGGCGGGTCGTGCAGCTCGATCGTGCGCAGCGTGGCGGCGGCGCGGACCGACAGGTAGCGGGCCCGCACGGCCGGTCGCTCGGGCGTCAGCACCGGCCCGGCGACCTGCAGGTACAGCGGCAGCTGCACGTCGGTCCCCCCGCGACCGCTGCGGTGGGGTACGCCTTTGGGCGGCGTCGACCCCAGCTTGTAGTCGATCAGTTCGGCAGCGTCGTCCGAGACGTCGATCCGGTCGACGATGCCGCTGATGCGCAACCCGTGCAGGCTTCCTTCGAACGAGGTCTCCAGCCGCCACGGCCACCAGCCCGGCCGCAGGAAGGCCTCGGCGCGGACCAGCCGCTCCAGCGAGCGCAGCTCCGCGCCGCGCGCCCGGCGCCAGCCGGGACCGTCGGGCAGCTCGAGATGCGACTCCGCCGCTTCGAACGCTGCGGGAAGCGCGTCCAGCACGGAGTGGCGTAGGCGGCCCCGCAGCGCGTCCGTGTCCACGGAGCCGGTCTCCGGATCGGGGCCGGGGCGTGCATCGTCGTCCAGCGCGCCGTCCGCCCGCAGCTCGCCGAGCGCGCGTCGCAAGGCGCCGTCCAACGTCGCGTGCGCCAACCGGCCGCGGTCACGAGGCGACAGGACGGCGTCGCGTTCCTCCGGCTCGCGCAGATCCCAGCGGTGCCGCGCCAGCCAGCGGAACGGGCACGATCCCAGATCGGTCAACGAGGTGGCGCTGAAGGTCGCTTGGTCCAGCGGCACCGGGCGCCCGCTGATCCCATCGAACCGGTTGGGCGCCTCCGCCGACTCGCGGTGCCGCTCGATCCGCCAGGCACGCCGTACGGCGTCCAGGGAAAGCGGATCGTCCGTGCCCCCGTCCACGCCGGCCTGCGCCTCCCCCACGTCGCCGCCGGCGATCTCGCGCCGCAGCGCGGCGCG
>JBBDSD010000277.1:0-5424 GCA_040905065.1 Trueperaceae bacterium
ACAGCGCGACCGACACCTCGACCAGGCCCAGCCCCAGGACCGCGCGCGCCCCCACCGCGAGCGCGAGTACCGACCACCCGGTCAGGACCGCGCCGATCGCCGTGCCGAAGTAGGGGGTGAGGATCAGCACCCCGAACAGGCGCGGCGCCGACGCCAGGCCGACCAGGCGGATCACCTCGATCCCGCTGGCGGGCCGGTCGAACAACAGCGTCGCCGTCGCGGCCAGCGCCAGTCCGTACAGGGCGGCCGACGCGGCGAACGAGAGCGCACCCAGCAGCAGGCTGCCCACGAACCGCCTGGGACGCACGCGGTTCGCGAACAGTGCCACGCTCTGTCCCATGCCCTGGGACGCGCCGGCGGCGGTCAGCAGCAGCAGCGCGAAGCGCAGGCCGTCCGGCCGGCCCGCGATCTGGCGGAACGCGTCCGGGTCCAGCGCGAGGGCGGCGGGGATCAGCGGCGTAGCGGGGTCCACGGTCAGTGCGAGTGGGCGTGATCCAGTTCGCCCGGCGCGATCGGGAGGCGATCGCCACGGAACATGGCGGCGGCGATCAGGGTGGTGACCGGCACCGCCAGGATCAGCCCGACCGATCCGACCAGCGTGTGGACCACCTCGGCCGCGATCAGCTCCAGGTTCAGCGAGCGCGCGAACCCGAAGTCGCCGTGACTGAGCAGCACCAACAGCGGAAGCGCGGCTCCGGTGTAGGCCAGCACCAGCGTGTTGACCAGCGACCCCACGTGGTCGCGACCGACGTTCATTCCGTGGACGTACAGCTTGCGGACCGAGGCGCTGGGATCGACGTGCGCCAGCTCGCGGATCACGGCCGCCTGCACGATCGTGATGTCGGTCAGGGCGCCGAGCGCACCGATCATGAGGCCGGCCAGCATCAGGCCGCGCAGGGCCACCTGCGGCGCGGCCGCAGCGATCAGCATCGCGTCTTCGCTGCCGTAGCCGGTCAGGCGCGCCAGGTCGGTGAACACCAAGCCCAGGCTCATGGTGATCACGGCCGCCAGGAAGGTGCCGGTCAGCGCGGCGGTAGTGGACCAACTCACGCCGTGCACGAACCAGATCGCCAGCAGGAGGATGCCGCCTACCCCCAGCAGCGAGATCACGATCGGATCGCCGCCGTCCACGATGCGGGGCACGACGAAGCCGATGACGATGGCGAGGCTGGCGCCGGTCGACAGGAAGGCGCGCAGGCCCTTGAAGCGCGCCACCGCGACGGAGGCCAGCAGGAACAACCCCACCAGAGCGATCAACGCGGGTCGGCGCACCCAGTCCGCGACCACGTAGCGGCGTTCGCCGTCCGGTCCGGGCGCGTAGTAGAGCTCGACCCGGTCGCCCTCCGCGAACGAGGGGAGGTCGGTCGGGCCGTACGGGTCGCTGGCGGGCAGCGACGCCTCGAGGACGCGACCGTCGTTCAGGCGGACCAGCGCCCGCCCTTGCGCACCGTCGCTTTCGACCACCTGCAGGATTCGGCCCTCGACGTACCCCATGTCGTCCTGCGAGGCGGCCGCGATCGGAGGAGCCGTCTCCTGCGCGGCCGCCACCGGCGCGAGGCAGGCCACGAGCACCCAGATCGCGCACCACCAACGGCGCGCGCTCCAAGGGGCCGCCGCCGGACCGGAGGCTGGCGTCACGAGGCGTCCGCGGCGGGACCGGTCCGGCAGTCGGCGCACCGCCCGTAGAGCGTGAGGGCGTGGTCCTCGACGCGGAAGCCGCCCGGAAGCGTCACGCCTTCCAGGACCGACACCGGACAGTCGGCGTCCAGTTCGAACACGTGACCGCAGCGCCGGCACTGGAAGTGATGGTGGTGACCCCGGCCGGCCGGTTCGTAGCGGGCGACGTCGTCGGGCAGGTGGACCGGCACGATCTCGCCGGCCTGTTCGAGCCGAGCGAGGTTGCGGTACACGGTCGCGAGCCCGAGCCGGTCGTGATCCTCGCGGGCGCTGGCGTGCACCTCGTGGGGGGTGAGGGGACCGGGCGCCTGGTGGAGCGCCCGGAGGATCGCGCGTCGTTGCTGCGTATCGCGTGCCATCGCCTGGAGTGTACCGAGTACGCCGGTGGACCACGTTCGCCGGGACGTTCGCGCGGCGGACGTCGGTTCGACGTTCAGTCGGTGGGGGCGTGGGAGAGCATCGGTCCGAGGGGGCGGCCGCCGAGCAGGTGCATGTGCAGGTGGTACACCTCCTGGCCCCCGTGCTGGCGGCAGTTCACGATCAGCCGGTAGCCGTCCTCGGCGATGCCCTCGCGTTCCGCGACGCGGCGGGCGACGGTCATCATCCGCCCCAGCGAGGCCTCGTGGCGCTCGTCGACGTCGGCGACGGTGGCGACCGGCTCGTTCGGAACGATCAGAAGGTGCACGGGCGCCTGCGGCGCGATGTCGCGGAACGCGGTCACCAGGTCGTCGCGGTACACGACGTCGGCGTCCAGGTCGCCGCGGACGATGCGGGAGAAGATCGTGTCGCTCATGGTGCGAGTCTACGCGACGTCGTCGTCGCCGGTTGCGGCCTCGCTCCGCGCTGCGTCACCGGCGGCGACGAGGTCGGACATGGTGAACAGAGCGTGCAGGCGGATGCCGGCCTCGGCGAGCGCCGCCGCTCCACCCGCCTCCCGATCGATGACGCAGAGGGCGTCCTCGCAGATGGCGCCCCGATCGCGCAGGTCCCGAGCGGACGCGAGCAGCTGCCCACCGGACGTGACCACGTCCTCGATGATCAGCAGGCGACGCCCGTCGACCTCGCCGCCCTCCGCCAGCTTGCAGGTGCCGTACGTCTTGGCCTCCTTGCGGACGAAGAGCGTGGGCAATTGGGTCCGTTGACCGAGGATCACGGCGAGGGGGATGCCGCCGGTCTCCAACCCTGCGAGCGCATCGGTCCCCTCCGGAACGGCCGGCGCCAGGGCGTCGCCGATCGCGGCCAACAGCTTCGGATCCGATTCGAAGAGGTACTTGTCGAAGTAGCGATCGCTGATCGCACCGCTGCGCAGCACGAAGCGGCCGGTGAGGTACGAGGCGCGGTGCACGGTGCGGGCGAGGTCGGTCCGGTCCATGCTCGCCATGGTACCCGTCCGTGAGCATCCGGCTTGGAGCGATCGGCTTGGAGCGATCGGCTTGGAGCGATCGGCTTGGAGCGACCGGCCCCGGACGCGTCGCGGTGGTTCGCCCCCTTGGGGCGCCGATATGGTATGATCCTCACTTGCACGCCGTTTCGGGCTGGCGCGAGCCACCTCCGAACGGTCGATCACGATCGCGGCCCACGCGGTCGGGCGACTCGGAGTCCGAACCGGCCTCGACCACAGCGAACACCACGCGCCGGGTCGCGCCCGGCCGCAGGAGGAGAACGATGCCGCGAGTATGTGCCGTCACCGGCCGCAAGACCCGGAGCACGACGTCCAGCAAGCGCAAGGGCTCGCCCAAGAAGCGGGGCGGGGTCGGCGTCAAACAGGTCGGCGTGCACAAGCGCCAGATCAAGCCCAACCTGCAGAAGAAGACCGTGTGGATCGACGGCAAGCCGCAGAAGCTGTGGCTGTCGACCAAGGCGCTTCGCAGCCTGGACCCGACGCTGCTGGTGAACCCAGGCAAGTGACGGTCGTCTAGGGCCTTGGCTTAGGTCCTCGGCGCTTGGTTCCACGATTTGGAGTTCGCGTACGTACCGGCGACCGACTCGCGAGGCGGTCGCCGGTCGTTGGTCCAGGACGCCACGCACCGATGGCACTGAGAACTGCTTCGCATCGGATCGCTTGATGTGGATCGTTCCATCGTGTATCGTGCACACTTATGAGAATGCAACCTCATCCACAGCCACCCGAACCAACCTCGAGCCCGTTCCACGGCGTCGAGCGCCGCGCAGCACGATGGGCCCGAACGATCGCAGCCGTTCTGATCGCCTTGTCCTTCGCCGTCGCCTTCGGTCAATCCAAGATCGTCGTGTCGATCCCCCCGTACCAGGACGTCGTCCAGCGCATCGCCGGACGGGACGCCGAGGTGAGCGTTCTCCTGGCGCCCGGCGCTAGTCCACACACCTTCGACCCGACGCCGCGCGACGTGGTCCGCCTCGAGCAGGCCGATCTGATCGTGATCAACGGCGGTATGGACACGTGGACCCTCTCGATGGTCGACGCGCTCGGGACGCACGCTCCCGTCTTCGTCGCCCTCGCGAGCCTGTCGGCGGACGATCTGGTCGAAGGTGGCCACGAGCACGAGCATGACGAGCACGAGCATGACGAGCACGAGCACGATGAGCACGAGCACGATGAGCACGAGCACGATGAGCACGACGACCACGACCATGGGCACGACGATCACGAGTACGAGCACGACGAGCATCGGCACGACGAAGATCGGGCTGCGACGGACGGCGACGCGAGCGTCAGTTTCGAAGACCGCAACCCGCACGTCTGGCTGGATCCGGTCCTGATGATCCAGGTCGTGCACCGGCTGGCCGATGCGCTCGCCACCATGAACCCCGACGACGAGGACGGGATCCGCAGCCGTGCCGACGCCCTGGTGCACGATCTCGAGCATTTCGATCGGGAGCTGCGCGAGACGATGGCTCCCATTCGCGGAGCTGCGTTCGTTCCGCTCCACGACGCGTGGCCGTACTTCGCCGATCGCTACGGTCTGGACTTGGTGGTCGAGATCGAGCCGTTCCCGGGACAGGAGCCGACCGCGCGCTACTTGGCCGAGGCGCTGGGCTTGATTCGAGCGTCCGGTGCGCGCGCCATCTTCGCGGAGGTGCAGCTGGGCTCACGGTCCGCGGAGGTGTTGGCCGACGAAGCCGGCGTCGGACTCGGAACCCTGGATCCGCTGGGTGGGGTGGACGGACGCCGAAGCTACGAGGACCTGCTGCGCTACAATGCCGAGATTCTCGTCGAGACGCTCCGAAACGGCGCGCACGACGACCACTGAACCCTCGGGTCGGCCCGACCCCTTGCGGCGGGCCGACCCGTTCGTCCCGCCGCACCCTGGAGCGACCCCGTGACGTCCGCGCCCGCCTTGCATCTGCATCACGTCACCGTCCGTCGCGGCGACGCGGAGATCCTCACCGACGTCGGGTTCGACCTGCCGGCCGGCCGGTTCCTCGCCATTCTGGGACCGAACGGATCCGGCAAGTCGACGTTGGTGAAGGTGGCGCTCGGTCTGGTCACGCCGGACCGCGGGCACGCCGCCATCTTCGGGCGCGATGCGGGAGACGACCCGGGTCGGATCGGGTACGTGCCGCAACTCAAGACGTTCGATCGCAGCTTCCCCGCGACCGCGCTCGAACTGGTCGTCTCCGGGCTGCGACGGCGTTGGCCGGCTCGCATCGGAGCGACCGAGCGCGACCGAGCGATCCAAGCGCTGGCGGAGATCGGGGCCGAGGGACTGGCACGTCGTGCGCTCGCGCGTCTCTCCGGCGGCGAGCTGCAGCGGGCGTTCCTGGCGC
>JBBDSD010000278.1:0-5414 GCA_040905065.1 Trueperaceae bacterium
ACGACGCCGGTGCGCACCTGCGCGGCGACGGCCGCGCCGTGCTCCGCGTCGGCCTGGACCCGAGCGGTGCGGAGCTCCCCGAGAAGGCGGACCGCCTGCCGGTGGACCTGTGCCTCGTTCCCGTGGCTGGCGGCGGCGATGCGCGCCACCAACCGTTCCGCCCGCTGCGGCGCACCCCGGTCCCGCCACAGCCACGCCCGCGTGAGCAGGGCGGCCAGAATTTCGGTGTGCGCACCGAGGGCGTGGGCTTCGGCCAGCGCGGCGGACGATTCGCGTTCGGCGGCGTCCAGCCGACCGTGCGTCAGCAGCGCTCGCGCCAGACTGCTGCGGGCGTGCGCGCGGCCGGCCGGATCGTTCGTGTCGCCGAACGCCACGATCGCGCGGCGCAGCCGTTCCGTCGCCTCCTCCGGTCGCCCCTGGGCCAGCGCCAGGCGCCCGAGCGCATGCAGGACCGTCGCTTCGCCACGCCGGTCGCCCACGCGCGTGCGTAGGTCCAGGCTGCGTCGGTAGCGCCGCTCGGCCTCGGCGATGCGACCGGCCTCCTCGTCCAGAGCGCCCAGGTTGGCGAGCAGCACCGCCTCGCGCTGCAAGGAACCCAAGGTCCGGACCGCGGGCAGCGCCCGCTCCCACTGCTCGGCCGCGCCGTCCAGGTCGCCCTGGTCGAACCGACACGCCCCCAGGTTGATGCGGGCGCCCACGATCCCCTCCAGGTTGCCGGTCGCTTCGTGCGCCCGCAGGCTGGCGCGGTAGTGACGCTCCGCGCGGGGAGCGTCGCGGCGGGTGACGCTGACCACGTTGCCCAGGCCGTTCTCGGCGGCGCCCTGCAGGTAGGCGTCGCCCAGCCTGCGGCCTTCCCGCAGCGCTTCGCGCAGGTGCGCCTCCGCTCGGTCGTACGCCCCGGCCTGGTAGGCGCCGGTCGCGACCTCGTAGGCGGCGTGCCCCAGATCGGTACCGACGCCGATGCGCAGGAGCGTCTCGCGCGCCCGCTCGGCCCGACGGCGCGCAGCGTCGGTCCGGCCCAGATTCCGTTCGTACTGGGCGCGGTGCACCTCGAGCCGTGCCTGCAATTGCGCGACCGCCCGACCGGCGTCGGTCGTATCGCCGTCGGTCGTGTCATTGGCGCCGGCCTGCGTGCGGGGCGCGTCGCTCGCGAACGCGTCGGCCGCCGCTGCGAACAGGCGCTCGCCGTCCGCGAAACGACTCCGGTAGTACAGCGCATAATCGAGAGGATCGCGCATCGCCTCGATCACGTCGGCGTCGCGGACGCGCGTGGCGTGGCTCCACGCGGCCTCGAGGTCGGCGCGGTCCTCGTCGAACCGTCGCAACGCGCCGATCGGGTCGTCGCCGCGCAGGTCGGGCCCGAGCGTGGCCAGACGGTCGGCGTACCAGCGCGCGTGGGCGTTGCGGCCGGCGTCGTCGTCGCCGTGGCCTGCCAGGTACCGCCGCACCAAGGCGTGCATCCGATAACGGCCGTCCTGTCCGCGACGCACGAGGCTTCGGTCCAGCAACGTCAGCAGCTGCGGCAGCTCGGCGCCCGCCACCTCGCGCGCAGCCTGGTACGGGAAGCTGGCGGGGAAGGCGGCCAGGCGCACGCCGACCGCGCGCACCTGCGGCTCCAGGGTCCGCCAGGTGGCGTCGAACACCGTCCAGAGGCTGCGGTGCCGGTCCGGCACGTCGCGCTCGCGACTGGCGAGCAGCGTTTCGGGGTGGACGTCCAGCTCCTCGGCGATCGCCTCGACAGGAACGGACCGGGTCCAGGCGGCGGCCAGCTCGATCGCGAGCGGCATGCCGTCCAGACGCCGGCACAGGTCGGTCACCGTCTCGAGGGTAGCGCGGGTGGGCGCGAAGGTGGCGGACACGCGCGAGGCGCGGTGCACGAACAGGCGGACGGCGTCGCTCGCCTGGGCCGCCTCTTCGCTGGCGTGCTGCGGCGGCAGGCGCAGGCCGGCGACGTCCACGATCCGCTCGCCGCCCACCACCAACGCTTCGCGGCTGGTGACCAGGGCCCGCGTGCCGGGCGCGGCCTGCAGCAGGCGCACCAGGATCGGCGCGGCGGCGAGGACGCCTTCGAACTCGTCCAGCACCAGCAGGGTCGGACGCTCGCCCAGGGCGCGTGCGAGATCGTGCAGGCCGTCGCCTTCGTACCGCACGGCGAGGGCGTCCGCGACGTGCTGCGCGAACGTCTCCGCGCGGCGGACGGCGGCCAGCCGCACGAACGCGGACCCGCCCGCGAAGGCGTCCTCCACGCGGCGGGCTGCCTCGATCGCCAGGCGGGTCTTGCCCGCTCCGCCCAGGCCGACCAGCGTGACCACGTCGGCGTCGCCAGCTCGTAGCACCGTCTCGATCCGGTCCAGGTCGGCGTCGCGCCCCACGAACGGCGTGGTCGGTCGCGGCAGCCGCTCCACGGCGTCGGGAGGCGCGGGCGCGTCGTGCGGGGGGTCGGGGTTCGGTCCGGCGACCGGCTGCGGGGACGGCGCCTCGGCCGCTCCCCCGCGCACCGCGTCGGCCAACGCCTGCGTGGCCTCGAGCGGCTCCGTTCCGATCTCGTCCACCAGGCGTTCGCGAAAGGCGCGGTAGGCGCCCACCGCCTCGCGGCGCCGACCGGTGGCCAGCAGCACCTGCATGCGGGCCTGTACGGCGCCCTCGTCCAACGGGTCTGCGTGCAGCAGGGCGGCGAGGCGTTCTGCCGCGCGCTCCGGCCGTCCTGCCCGCAGGTCGAGATCGGCTTGGGTCCGAAGCGCACGCAACCAGCGTTCCTGCAGGTCGGCCCGCTCCATCTCCTGCCACGCAGCCCAGGCGGGCACGCCGTCCATGCGGACGCCGTCCAGGAACGGTCCGCGGTAGAGCTCCAGCGCCTCGCTCGGATCGCCCGCGTCGCACGCCGTCCGGAAGGCGTGCACGTCGGTCGCGACCGGCCAGGCGAGCCGCTCCTCGTCCGCTTCGAACGTCGTGGCCCACGGCCTGCCGCGGGCGCGGAACACCAGCTTGCGGAGGTAGGCGAGCGCGTCGGGTTCGGGATCGTCCGGTCGGTACAGCAGCGCCGCCTCGCTGCGGGCGACCGGCGTGCCGCGGCAGGCCAACAAGATCAGCAGGCTCGCGGGGCGATCGGCCCGGATCGGCACGACCGTGCCGTCGTGCTCGATCGCGAGTTCGCCGAGGGTCCGCAACGGCGGCATGCACGAGCGTACGACATTCGCAGCGCCGGTCGCCGGACCGATGCCGCGCGGGACGCGGGCGAAGGGCCGACGCGGGCGGACAGGGAGCGGAAGTGGAACGGCGGTGGAACGCCGACTTCGTAGCGTGAGCGTCGAGGAGGTGTCGAAGGTGCAGAACCGCTCGCTCTTCGGACGTTCGGGCCGTCCCGCTCTACGCGTCGTGCAACTTGCGGTGGTGGTGTGGTCCCTGTCGCTCGCCGACGCGGACGCTCCCCGTACGGCCGAGGGCACCGCTTCTCTGGGGACCGAGCTGTTCCTGGCGCAGGGCTGCGCGGCGTGCCACGCGCTGGAGTCGGTCGGTGCTCGGGGGCTATTCGCCCCGCCGCTGGACGGCGTCGCCACGACCGCGCTGGAACGGATCGCGTCGCCCGACTACCGCGGCGCGGCCAACGACGTCGGGGGGTACCTGCGGGAGAGCATCGTGACCCCGACGGCGTACGTCGTGCCCGGCTACGCCGGGAGCTACCACCGCATGCCCGCCTACCTGCACCTGACCGACGCCGAGCTGGACGCCCTGATCGCCCTGTTGGCGTCCTCCGCTCCGGAAGGGAGGGAAACCGAACCCTGAGCCGCTCCGTCCGTGACGCACACCGGTCTCGACGCACCCGTTCTCTACGCACCCGTTCTCGATGCACGCCGTCCGCGTCTCGCGCCGTCCGCGCGGGCGCGACCCGTACCTACCGTTCCAGGAGAGGATGCCTCATGTTCCACCGTCACGTCGTTCCGTTGCTCGCCTTCGCCTTCCTGCTGTGCGCCTACGCGAGCCTCGCCTTCGCGCAGCCCGCCCCGATCACGATCGCCACCGGCCTCAACGCCCCGATGGGCCTGCACGTCGACGAAGGCGGCACGCTGTTCGTCGTCGAAGCCGGCATGGGGGGCGAGGACACCTTGCGCATGATGGCGCCCGGCGCGGCCGAGCCGCAGGAGCTGCCGTTCGGTCCCACCTCGCGCCTGCTGCGGCTGGACGCCGGTGGAAGCGGCGCGATCGACGTGGTGGCCGCCTTCCCCTCCGTGCACATGGGGATGGACGTGTCCGGCGCCAGTCGCGTGGTGACGCACGACGGCGACTTCTACGTCACCAGCGGTGCCTGGATCGACACCGACGGCGCCGCGCCCCCCGATTGGATCGGGCAGGTCGTGCGGGTGGACGGCGTTACCGGCGCGCTCTCCACGGTGAGCGACACCTGGGCGCTGGAGGAGGCGGAGAACCCGGACGGCTTCATCCTGGAGTCCCACCCGTACGGACTCGCCTTCGGTCCGGACGGCATGCTCTACGTGGCCGACGCCGGCGCGAACACGCTGCTGCGGATCGATCCGGCCGGCGGCGCGCCGGAGGTGGTCGCGGTGTTCGACGGCGTGCCCGGCTTCGTTCCGAACGCTGCCCGCGGCGGCGTCGTGGAGAACGACCCGGTCCCGACCGCGGTGGCGTTCGGGACCGACGGAGAGACGTACGTATCGTTCCTGCCCGGCTTCCCGCCGGCGCCCGGAAGCGGCCGCGTGGTGCGCGTGCACGAGGACGGGTCGTCCGTGGCGTACGCCGACGGCACGGTGCTGCTGACCGATCTGCAGGCCGGACCGGACGGCAGGCTGTACGCGGTGCGCATGGCCGACTTCGGCGAGCAGGGGCCTGCGCCGATGACCGGGGCGCTGCTCCGCATCGAGGAGGGCTCCGTGACCGAGGTGGCGAACGGCCTGTCGTTCCCGACGGCGCTCGCCTTCGACGCGGACGGGAACGCCTTCGTGACGCTGAACGGCGTCGGCGCGCCCGGAAGCGGCGAGGTGATCCGCTTGGACGGGGTGGCGGCGGAGAACTGACGCCCACGATCTCGCGAGCTACGCGTGCGGCGCGGCCCTCCGGGGGCGCGCCGCCCGCGTCCGCGGTACCGTGCCGCATGCGCGCCGACCGGCTCGAAGCGTTGCTGCACCACGCGATTCCGCTGGCCGGTGCCTTGCAGGTCCGGGTGGCCGAGGTCGGCGTCGGCGGTATTCGGCTGCAAGCGCCGCTGGCGCCGAACCGGAACCATCGCGGTACCGGGTTCGGGGGCAGCCTCTCGGCGCTGGGCATCCTGGCCGGTTGGTCGCTGGTGCGCGCCGGGTTGGCCGACGAGGACCTGGACGGGGCGCGCCTGGTGATCCAACGGCACGAGATCGACTTCGGTGCGCCGGCGACCGGTGCGCTGACGGGCCCCCCCCCCCCCC
>JBBDSD010000279.1:0-5392 GCA_040905065.1 Trueperaceae bacterium
CGCTCGCCACCCGCCGTCAGCACCGCTCCGTGGCCGACGCGATCGTGCGCGGCGACGGCGACGCGGCCGAGACCGCCATGCGCGTGCACGTTGCCTGGTTCCGGTCGCTGCTCGCCGACCGGTTCGGCGGGTACGCGCCGCGATGAGGCCGCACGCCGCCCCGTCCGGTCCCCGGTCGGGGGTCGCGACCGCCCCCGCCCGACGCGACGCTCACCCCGCCAGGTCGATGCCCAGCATCTCCAGGAACGACGCGGCCTCCGGCACGCTCGCCCGCAGCCCCTCGACCCGAACCGTGCGCGGATCGATCCGGTACCCGCGCGCGCTACGCAGGTCGGCCCGGCGCAGGTCGGACCCATCGAACCGCGTGCCGTGCAGGTCGGTCCCCTCGAACGTCACGCCCCGCAGATCGCAGCCGGAGAACTCCGCCCGTCGGATGCGCCCGCCCTCGAAGCGGCAGGCGCGCAGATCCATGCGGATCGCTTGGGTCCGGTCCAGATCGCAGCCTGCGAACGTCGCCTCGGTCCCCAGCGCGTCCCGGCGCCAGGCGCCGAGGTGGACCCCCAGCAGCCGGCACGCCTCGAAGCGCACGTCGCGCACGACGGCACCGTCCATCCCAGCCAAGGTCAGGTCGCAGCCGACGAAGGTGCAGCTCAGGAACTCCGCGTCGCGTAGCGACGCCTCCATCAGCGCCAACCGCTCGAAGCGGACCCGTTCGTACCGGCCGGACGGGCGCAGGAGCCCCTCCTCCCCCGGTCCCAGCACCGCGCCCACGTCGTCCACGCCCCACGGTACGACGGGCGGGCGCCGGTGAGCCGCTACCGCGCGCTGGTGCTCGCGGTCGCCCACTGGGGCCCGATCGAACGCCTCGCCCGCGCACGCGGATTGCGCCTGGGCGCGGGGCGCTTCGTGGCCGGCGAGACGCTGCACGACGGCCTACAGGTGGCCAACGAACTGACGCGGGCGGGGCGCTACCCGATCCTGGACCTGCTGGGCGAGTTCGTGGACCACGAAGAGGCGGCCGTCGCCACCACCGACGCCGTCACCAAAGCGATCCGCGGCTACGCGGCGGTGCCCGAGCCCCGCAGGCTCTCGGTGAAGCCGACCCAGATCGGGTTGGGCCTGGATCCCGACCTGGCGCTGACGCACGCGCGACGGTTGGCGCGGGACGCGGACGCGGCAGGCGTGGCGCTGTGCCTGGACATGGAGGACCACCCCCACGTCGACGACACCTTGCGGATCGTCACCACCCTGCTCGACGAGGGACACCATCACGTCTCGACCGTGCTGCAGAGCTACCTGCACCGCACCCCGGACGACCTGGACCGCCTGCTGGCGCGCGACCCGGTCCCGGAGCTGCGCCTGGTCAAGGGCGCCTACGCCGAGCCGCCCTCCGTCGCGCACCCACGCAAGGTCGACGTGGACCGCGCCTTCCGCGAGGCTACCGACGCGCTGCTGGCCGGCGGGGGCCTGGTGCACGTCGCCACGCACGACGCGGGCCTGATCCGTCACGCCCAGCGGCAGCGGGACGCGACCGGCGTCCCACGCGAGCGGCTCACCTTCCAACTGCTGCACGGCGTGATGCCGAAACTGCAGGAGCGCCTGGTGCAGGAGGGCGAATCGGTCGGCGTGTATCTGCCTTTCGGCTCCGACTGGTACGGCTACTTCGCCCGCCGCCTGGCGGAGCGCCCAGCGAACCTGGCGCTGGTCGTGCGCGGCCTATTCGGCTGACACGGAACCGGATCCCGGTAGACTGGTCGGGTTCCGTACGCGAACGTGGCGCGGGCACGTCGCCCGGGCACCCGCCTTTGCATGGGCACGTTTGCGTACCGCTGGGCCCTCCCAGGCCCGACCAGGCGCGGTCGCCTCGGTCGCCGCACGACGTGATCCGACTCGACCGCCCGCCCCCCGAAAGGAGGCGCACGTGATCCGCGTGGAGAACCTGACCAAGGTATTCGGCGACGACCCGCAGCCGGCGATGGACCTGCTGAAGCAGGACGTCAGCACCGCCGACATCCGCGAACGCACCGGCCTGAATGTCGGCGTCCGCAACGCCAGCTTCGAGCTGGACGAAGGCGAAGTGTTCGTCATCATGGGCCTGTCCGGCAGCGGCAAGTCCACCCTGCTCCGCTGCATCAACCGCCTGATCGAACCGGTGTCCGGCACGGTCCACCTCAAGACCGACGAGGGCGAGTTGGAGATCGGCGCCCTGTCCGATACGGATCTGCGCCGCGTGCGCCGCGAGCGGATGAGCATGGTGTTCCAGCGCTTCGGCCTGTTCCCGCACCGGCGGGTGGTCGACAACGTCGCCTACGGTCTCGAGATTCAGGGCGTGGGCGTCGAGAAGCGTCGCAAGCGCTCGGAAGAAGTGCTCGAGATCGTCGGTCTGGGCGGTTGGGGGAACTCGTATCCCTCCGAGCTGTCCGGCGGCATGCAGCAGCGCGTCGGACTGGCCCGCGCTCTGGCCACCGATGCGCAGGTGCTGCTCATGGACGAGCCGTTCAGCGCCCTCGACCCGCTCATCAAGGTCGAGATGCAAAACGAGCTGCTGCGGATCCAGAAGGAGCTCCAGCGCACGATCCTGTTCATCACCCACGACCTGGACGAGGCTCTGCGCATCGGCAACCGCATCGCACTGATGGAGGCGGGCGAGATCGTGCAGGTGGGCACGCCGGAACAGATCATCGTGAACCCGAAGACGGAGTACGTCGCGGACTTCGTGAAGCACGCCGACCCGACCGGCGTCATGACCGCCAGCACCATCTCCCTGCCCGTGCCGGGTCCGCGGTTCCGCGAGACCGACCGCGACGGCGACGTGACCTACTACGCGCGGAGCGGCTACGACGACGTCGAGTACGGCGTCGACGCCGACGGCCGCTTCCGTGGTGCGCGGCTGCAGGGCCAAGAGGCCGAAACGATGGACATCGACGATGCACTGGGCGCCAAGCTGCCCGGCATCCGTCGCTCCGACGTGGTGCTCCGGACGCGTCCCGACCACACCCTCCGGCACGTCTTGCAAGGACGCACCTACGGGATCCTCCCGACCGTGGTCGTGGACGCCGATGATCATCTCGTAGGCGTGATCAGCGAGAACGAGCTCATTCACGCTCTGCTCTACAAGCGTGCCAACGAAGCGTCGACCGACGACGGCGACCGGGAGGACGCGGCATGAACATCCTCAACATCTTCGACAGCTACAGCCTGCCGTTGGACCGCTGGATCCAGGTCGGCGTCGACTGGCTCTCCACCAACGCCCGCGCCTTCTTCCAAGGCATGAAGTGGCCGGTCGAGCAGGTGCTGGACGGTACCGAGGGGCTGCTGCTCGCGGTCCCCCCCACCATCATGATGCTGCTGATCGTGGCGCTGGCGTGGAAGGCGGTGGACTGGAAGGTCGCCGCCTTCACGCTGGGCGCACTGCTGATCGTCGGATTCACCGGCATGTGGGACCTCACCATGACCACCCTGGCGATGGTGCTGGCCGCGGTGGTGTTCTGCGTGATCGTCGGCATTCCGCTGGGCATCGCCGCGGCCCGGAGCGACAGGTTCGCGTCCGGCCTTCGGCCGGTGCTGGACGTGATGCAGACCACCCCGGCGTTCGTCTACCTGGTGCCGGTCGTGATGCTGTTCGGCATCGGCACCGTCGCCGGCGTGCTGGCGACGATCGTCTTCTCGCTGCCGCCGATCATTCGCCTCACGAACCTGGGCATCCGCGGCGTGCAGGAGGACGCGGTCGAGGCGGGCATCGCCTTCGGCTCCAGCCCGCGCGAAATCCTGTTCAAGGTCCAGATCCCGTTGGCGATGCCGACGATCATGGCGGGCCTCAACCAGACCATCATGCTGTCGCTGTCGATGGTCGTGATCGCGGCGCTGATCGGTGCCGGCGGCCTGGGCACGCCGGTGTTCCGCGGCCTGAACTCGCTCAACGTGGGTCAGGCGGCGATTGGTGGCCTGGGCATCGTGCTGCTGGCAATCATCCTGGACCGCATCACGCAAGGGTTCGGCGAGAAGTCGTAACGTCCTGCACGACAAGCGCCCGGCGTCCCGCGGGGCGCCGGGCGCTTGTCAAGGCATGACGCTACGATGGGCGGTCCGAAGTCCGTTTAGTATTTCGCATGTAGGAAGCGTGCGTACGGCACGCTCACCCTGGGCCCGGACTCCGAGCGCGAACGGCCGGTCCGCCGTCATGCGATCCGTCGCGTGCGCGGCTCCGTAGAAGCGTCTTACGGTGTCTTCCTGTGGCCGTTCACCGAACGCGGCACGATCCAGGGTTTCCTCACCACCGATCCATTCCCGAAGGAGGCTCGCAAGCATGCGCAGACTCGCACTCGCACTATCCCTCGCCGTCGGACTCGTCCTCGGCGGAGCGTTCGCCGACGCTCACGACCACCGTCCCGGCGAAGGCGTTTCCGTCCAGCCCGCCGTCGCCACCTGGCAGTCGGCCCTCCCGCTCGAAGCGATCTTCGCCGAACTGCTTGGCGAACTCGGCTACGACGTGCAGGCGGCCCAGTCGGTGTCGAACCCGATCTTCTACCAGTCCGTGACGCAGGGCGACGTGGACTACTGGTCCAACGGTTGGTTCCCGCTGCACAACGCGCAGTTGCCCGAAAACTTCGATGACACCGCCAGCGTCGTCGGCACCATCGTCGAGCGGGGCGCGCTCCAGGGCTACCTGGTCGACGCCGCCTCGATCGAAGAGTTCGGCATCACCTCGCTCGAGGACTTCAAGCGTCCCGAAGTGAAGGAAGCGTTCGACGCCGACGGCGACGGCCGCGCCGACCTGGTCGGCTGCCCGCCCGGGTGGGGCTGCGAGCAGGTCATCTCGCACCACATGGACGTCTACGACCTGGACGAGCACGTCAACGTGGTCACGGCCGCGTACGCCGCCTCGTTCGCCGACGCCCTGGCGCGCTACCGCAACGACGAGCCGGTCCTGTACTACACCTGGACCCCGAACTTCACCACCGTCGAACTGGTCCCCGGTGAAGACGTGATGTGGATCAACGTGCCGGAGATCATCCCCTCCGAAGCGCAGGAAGGCCTCGAGGACGCGATGTCCGCCTCGGGCGTGCACGGCGCCGTCAGCGACCCGCTGATGTTCGGCTACGTGGCGAACGACATCCGCACCGTCGCCAACCTCGACTTCCTGGACGCCAACCCGGCGGCCCACGCCCTGCTCGACGCGGTCGAGATCCCGCTGGCCGACATCTCCGAGATGACGCAGCGGATCAGCGGTGGCGAGAGCAGCGACGCGGCCGTGGCCGCCATGGCGCAGGAATGGATCGAGAACAACCGGATGCAGGTCGACGAGTGGCTGCAGCTGGCGATCTCCGCCGCCAACTGAACCCCGCCGACAAGCACGACGCGAACGACGAACGCCGTCGCTTCGCAGAACGGC
>JBBDSD010000280.1:0-5347 GCA_040905065.1 Trueperaceae bacterium
GGGTCGCTCAGGTAGCTCTTCCGGGCGCGCCCGACGCGCCGCGCGACCCACGGCCCGCTCTGGTGCCTGGTCAGTTGCCTGGTCAGTTGCCTGGTCCGTGGTCGTGCTCTTCGGGCGACTGCTCGTCGAACCAGATGCCCAACTTCACGAGGATCACCGCGGCGGCGATCATGCCGGACATCACGAACGCTGCGTAGGTGAGGATCGAGATCAGCGTGCTCACGAGATTATCGTACCGCATCCACCGCCGGTGCGGCCGGCGTCCGGGGGGCTCGGGCACGGTCGGCCAGCCGCAGGAAGCGCCACAGGAGCAGCACCGCCGCCAGGCCCAGGCCGGCGACCAGGCCGGTCCACAGCCCCTCCCCCTCCCAGCCGAGCGGGAACGCCAGCACGGCGGCGACGGTCATGCCGACGAACCAGTAGGAGATCAGCGAGATCAGCATCGGCGCGCGCGTGTCGCGCAGACCGCGCAGCGCACCGGCGGCGGACACCTGGATGCCGTCGACCACCTGGAACAGCGCGGCAATGCCGAGGAACGAGGCCGCGAAGCGGACCGCCGCCGCGTTGGCGGGATCGTGCACGTCCAGGAAGGCGGCGATGATCGGCATCGGCGCGAAGCGGAAGAGCGCGGCGGTGACCAGCATGAACGCGACCGAGGCGGCGATGCCGCTCAGGCCGGCCCTGCGTACGGCGACCGGGTCGCGCCGACCGACCGCTTGGCCGACCCGGACGCCGGTCGCGATCGACAAACCGACCGGCACCATGAAGGTGACCGAGGCGGCCTGCACGGCGATCTGGTGCCCGGCCAGCGCGGCCTGCCCGAACAGGCCCATTAGCAGGGCGGTGAAGGCGAACAGGCTGCCCTCGAACCCGAGGGTCAGCCCGATCGGCCACCCGACGCGGAATAGTTCGCGCAGCACGCTCGGGTCGGGTCGGCGCAGGCCGCGCAGCACGCGGTAGCTGCGGTAGCGGGTCGCCACGTACACCGCCGCGCAGATCGCCATCACGCTGTACACCAGGGCGGTGGCCACGCCGGTCCCGACCAGGCCGAGCTCCGGGAACCCCCACCGGCCGAACATGAGGGCGTTGTTGGCGAGCACGTTGAGGGCGATGCCGACGAACAGGATCACCATGATCGGGCGCGTGTCGGACAGGCCTTCGAGGAACCCGCGCAGCGCGATCAGGAGGAGCGACGGGAGGAAGCCAAAGGCGGCCGCCCCCAGGTAGCCAGCGGCCAGCGCGGCGCTGGCCGGTTCCTGACCGGTGGCCAGCAGGATCGGTTCGATGCCGAGGAACAGCGCGAAGCCCGGGACGGAGAGGAGCATCGCCAGCCAGATGCCTTGGCGGGCGGCGCGACCGACCTGGTGCGCGTCGCCTCCGCCGTGCGCCTGCGACACCAGCGGCGCGACCGAGAACAGCACGCCCATCGACATGATGGACACCACCCCGAACACGACGCTGCCCAGGGCGATGCCGGCCAGGGCGTCCTGCCCCAGCCGGCCGGCCATGAGCGTGTCCACGAAGCTCATGCTCATCTGCGCGATCTGGGCCAGGATCAACGGCAGCGCCACCCGCATCAGGTCGTACAGTTCGCGACGGATCAGGGGGAGGGGCGGCCGACGCATGCGGGCCACCATACGTCACGACAGGTCGCGCGGCGTGCGCGTCCACGACCCTTCTCGGCCCACCGTCCGGTCGGCGCGCCGCGGTACCATCTCCGCATGCTGCGCATCGTGCTCGTCATCGGCATCGTGGTCCTGGGAGCGCTGTTCGCGCTGTTCACGTTCGGGAACGTCGCCCTTCCGTCGTTCGGTCCCCAGACGTCGGCGGCCGACGTGACCGACGATCTGTTCGCCGCGGCGGAGGCGGGCGACCGCGACGCCGTGGCCGAGGCCCTGGCGCTGGAGGCCCCGGCAGATGCGCGCGATCCGTTCGGACGGACCGCTCTCATGATCGCGGCCGCTGCGGGTCGGGACGGGGTGGCGACCGATCTGCTGGAGGCCGGCGCGGACGTGCACGCCCAGGACGACCAGGGCCGCACGCCGTTGATGCACGCCGCCGCCTCGGCGCCCAGCGCCACCACGGCGCTGCTGCTGCTCAACGCCGCCTCCGATCCGCACCTGACCGACGAGGACGGGAACCGAGCGCTGGAGCACGCCGCTGCGAACGCGCCGGTGCGGAGCAGCGGGCTGTTCGCGCGCCTGCAGGAGCTCACGGAGTTCCCCGAGTCGCTCCGTGCCTTGCGCGGGGGCGAGGCGTTCTCGCGCGATTGGCCGGCCGGCTACCTGGTGCCGATCGAGGACGCGAACCTCAGTTCGCGCGCCAGTCACCTGCCGGGTGCGCCTCGTGCGTACCGGAACGGGACGCACGAGGGGTTCGACTTCTACGACGGCACCGTCAGCGTCGAGATCGCCTACGGCACGCCGCAGCGCGCCGCGGCCAACGGCGTGGTGATCCGTGCCGACGTCGACTACGCCGACATGACCGAGGCCGAGTACGAAGACGTGATCCGTACGGCGCGCGAGAGCCTCAGTACCCCGCCGGAGATCTTGGACGCGCTGCGCGGCCGGCAGGTGTGGATCCGGCACCCGGGAGGGTTCGTGACGCGCTACGCGCACCTGTCCGGCGTGGCGGAGGGCGTCGTGGAGGGCATCCCGGTGCAGCAGGGCGCCACCATCGGCTTCACCGGGAATTCGGGCACGATCGAGGCGGCGACCGGTACGCAGGACGATCCGCATCCGCACCTCGAGATCTGGCGTGGCGACGAGACCTACCTGGGTCAGGGCCTGGAGCCGGCGGAGATCTACGCCCTGGCGGCGCAGGTGTTCGGCACCTCGGCGCTGCCGCCGTTCACCGATTCGGGCCTGGACTTCCGCTGACGGCGTAGCCGCGGGGGGGGGGGCCGGCCGATCGGACGGAGGATTCGAGGAAACCGGTCGCGTCAACTGCGGACGACGTCGATCTTGCGGACCTTCGCTTCTTGGACCTTCGGCAGGTGCAGGGTCAGCAGACCGTCGCGGACGGTGGCGTGCACCGCGTCGGCGTCGATGCTGGCGGGCAGCTTGACGGTGCGGCCGATCTCGCCGCGCGGAATGCTCTGCGTCCAGTAGCGACCGGCGGTCTCGGCTTCGGGCACGGTGGCGCGGACGGTGAGCTGGCGACCTTCGATGCTGACGTCGAGCGCGTCGGCGGATACGCCGGGCACGGCCATCTGGAGCATCAGAGCTTCGTCGGTCTCGTACAGGTCGTACGGGTAACTGGTGGCACCGTCGCTACCGTCGGCGAACGATCCACCGGTCATCTGTTGGATCACGCGGTCGAAGGTGTCGAACGGATCGATGGCGGTGCGGTAGCCACGGATGGGGCGGGTGCGGGCGAGCGTCATGGGAACCTCCTCGGGAGCGATGGACTCCGGGCGCCACGGGGACGCCGTACAGGTGCATGGTAAAACCTGAGCGCCTCCGTGTCAAGTCTATTGCCGGCCCGCGGCGCCGGTTATCGTAGGTGACGCTCCGGTCCCGCCGTCACGGCCGACCGAAGCCGCTCGGGACGACGCCAGCGCCGCGAACCCCTACGCCGGCAGGTCGAACCCGCCGCGCCCCTCCGAACGGTAGTAGGCGTCGATCTCGTCGGGAATGTCGCGCACGTCGTCCACCACCTTGAACAGGTGCATGTCCCGCTCGTTGATGGTGCCCTGGCGCACCAGCGTGCCCTGCAGCCACTGCAGCAGGCCCTGCCAGAACTCCACCCCGATCAGGTAGACGGGGAACGGCTTGATCTTGCGGGTCTGAATCAGCGTCAGCGCCTCGAACAGCTCGTCCACCGTGCCGAACCCGCCCGGGAACACCACGAACGCGGTCGAGTACTTGACCAGCATCACCTTGCGCACGAAGAAGTAGGTGAAGTCCAGGCTGTCCGTCTGGTACGGATTGGGCGCCTGCTCGTGCGGGAGACGGATGTTCAGCCCGATCGAGCGGCCGCCCCGCTCGAAGGCGCCCTTGTTGCCCGCTTCCATCACGCCCGGCCCACCCCCGGTCAGCACGGCGTAGCCGGCGTCGGACAGCTGCGCCGAGAGCTGCTCGGCCTTCTCGAACACCGGGTGGCCCTCCTGCAGGCGTGCCGACCCGAAGATCGTCACCGCCTTCCCGACGCCCGCCATCTCTTCGAACCCCTGGACGAACTCGCCCAGGATCCGGAACATGCGCCACGAATCCTCCGCCAATGCGTCGATCACGTACTGCTTCTCGACTCGGTCCATGCGGCATGGTACCGCGCCCCCAGCGGCCGTCCGTACGCCCGACCCGCCGCTCAGTCGGGCCGACCGACCGCCTCCAGCAGCCCGTCCAGATCGTCGGCCAGAACATTCGGACGCTCATTGGCCAGGCGCTGTGCGTCGTGCGTTCCCCACGTCACCGCGTACGTCCGAAGGCCCGCCGCCCGGCCCGCCTGCAGGTCGGTGACGGTGTCGCCGATCATCCAGCGCGCCTCCGCGCCCACCGCCGCCGCCGCGCGCAGCACCACGTCCGGCGCCGGCTTGTGCGGCACGCCGTCGTCGGTGCCCTGCACGTGATCCAGCTGCCGCGTCAGGTCCAGCGCGTCGGTCAGGCGCCGCGCCATGTCGGTCCGCTTCGTGGTCGCCACCGTCAACGCCCAGCCGCGCCCCCGCAAGGCGTCCAGCACCTCGCGCACGCCGGGAAACGGCCGGGTGGAGCGCGCGAAGCGGGTCGGATAGATCCTCCGGTAGGCGTCGCACACCGCCCGGACCGTGGCCGGGTCGCTCGTGAAGCGGCCGGCCATCGCCTCCAACGGCGCCCCGATCAAGGCCGCCACCTCCGCCTCGGACGGTGCCGGCACGCCCCCCTCCGCGACGGCGTCCCGGAACGACCCGACGATGTCCGCCAGACTGTCGACCAACGTGCCGTCCAGATCGAACACCAACGCCGCGAGCGGCGCGCCATCGCGCCCCGTGCCGTGCCCCACGACCGGCCCGGTCACGACTTCAGGTAGGCGACGGTCACGCCGTGCCCCCCTTCGTACGGCACCGCGTCCTCGAACCGGTCCACGCGCTTCTCGTCCTTCAGGTACGACCGCACCGCGTCGCGGAGCACCCCGGTGCCCTTGCCGTGCACGATGCGGACCGTGCCAGCCTTGAGGGCGTGCGCCTCCAGCACGAAGTCCCGAAGCTTCTCGATCCCCGACTCGACCCGCTCGCCGCGGATGTTGAGTTCTTCGGGCGACCGCGCCCCGATCGACGCGAGCTGCGCTCCCTTGCCCCCACCGCCCCGGATCGGCTCCGGAGCCAGCGGCCGCAGGTCGCTCAGCGGCACCTCGACCCGCAGCAGGCCCA
>JBBDSD010000281.1:0-5340 GCA_040905065.1 Trueperaceae bacterium
ACCCGGGACGAGCTCTACACGGCCGACGAGGTGTTCATGGTCGGCACCGCCGCCGAGGTGACGCCGATCGCCGAGATCGATCGGCGCGCCATCGGCGAGGGCGTGGCCGGTCCGTTCGCGATGCGGATGCGGTCGTGGTACCTCGACGCGGTCACCGGGCACGACGATCGGTTCGACGCTTGGCTGACGCGCGTGTCGTGAGCCTGTCGTCGGCCGATACGACGCCCACGCCTTCGCGGACCTGACGTTCGGTGGATCCACTGGCCCTGACGCTGGTGCTGACGTCGGCCGGTCTGCACGCCGCCTGGAACCTGCTCGCGAAGCGGGTGCTGGGCGGCGCGTCGATGACGTGGGCCTACGCTTTGATCGGTACCTTGGCGCTGACGCCGGCCGGCGTGTGGGTGCTGCGGTCGAATGTGGAAGGTTTGCCCGCCTGGACGGTGCCGTTCGTGCTGGGGAGCGCGGTGCTGCACGCGGGGTACATGGTGTCGCTGCAACGAGCGTACGCCGCGGGCGACCTGTCGGTGATCTATCCGCTGGCGCGGGGCAGCGGTCCGGTGCTGGCGACGGCCGTCGCGGTCGTAGCGCTGGGCGAGCGGCCGGAGCCGATGGCGTTGCTGGGCACCGCGCTGGTGGCGGTCTCGGCGTTCGCGTTGGTCTCTGGCGGTCGCGTGCGGCCCGGGCGGCGGGCCGTGCTGCTGGGCTTGGCGACGGGCGGGTTCATCGCAGCGTATTCGGTCTGGGACGCGACGGCCGTGGCCCGCATCGGCGTCGCCCCGATCCTGTTCGCGTGGTGGTCGGAGGCGCTGCGTGCGGCGCTGTTGACGCCGTGGGCGTGGCGCGGGCGCGCCCAGTTGGCCCGTGAGGTGCGGGCGCGGCCGCTCTCGGTGCTGGGGGTCGGGGTGTTGAGTCCGGCGGCGTACCTGCTGGTCCTGTACGCGTTCCGGTTGGCGCCGGTGAGCCTGGTCGCTCCCGCACGCGAGGTGAGCATCCTGTTGACGGTGGTGGCCGGCGCCGGTTTGTTGCACGAAGGGCAGTGGGTCCGGCGCCTCTCGGCCGCGGCCGGCATGGCGGCGGGGGTGGCGCTGCTAGCGCTGCACTGAACGGTCCGGCGTCAGGCGCGGCCGACCCGACCGTGCACCCCGGCCGGATCGATCCGCTCCGCCCAGCGCCGCAAGCGTGCGGCGATCGCGTGGCGCGCCCCGGTCCGAGCGACCGGTCGTGCGCCTTGGGCAGGTTCGACGGGGTCCCTACCTTCGGAATCGTCGTACCCCCCTTCCGTACGATCGGCGCGCGAGGCGATGGCCGCGCGCCTTGCGGCTGCGCCCGAAGCGACGGTGCGATGCAGGCGTCCGATCCGAAGCCGTTGATGATGCATTTCGCTTTCGACTCCCCACATGGAGACCTCCTCCTTTCCGCAGATAGTAGTACTCTCTTTATATTCTGTCAAGCCCCATCTTCTATTCGTTGCCATTCCGCCTTCGGAGGCGTGCGACCGTACGCGTCGCGCGTTCCTACACGAGAACGCTCCCGGCCGAGGCCGGGAGCGGAACGGGAACGGTCGCGTGCGCCGCGACGCGCGGCGCCCGGGTTCGCCGCTCAGGCGGCGGATCGGGGGCGAGCGATCGTAGGGCGCCCCCTCCCCGAGCGCGGGGACGGAACCGCGTCGTCCTTCACGCGGTCCGGATCGACGACAGCGTACAGCGCCAGCTCGTACCGCACGCCGCGGGGACCGGCGTGCGCGATCTGAATCGCGAACGGACCGCGTGGTTCCCAGTCGCCCACCAGCTGCAGCACCGCCGAACGCTCGCCGTGGAACACCAGGAGCGCCAGATCCGAGGTGCGTCGTGCCTCTTCGCACACCACCGACACGTCGCCACGCGCCGCCAACGCTCGTGCCTCGTCGGCCACCTGGCGCGCCAGCGAGGCGCGGGCCGTCGGGTGCAACGCAGGCCGCTCGGCCTCGTCGGGATCGAGAAGATGCTCCGTCATGCGCATACCCTACCGAACGTCGCTCGCAACTTTCTTACCGGCCCGGCAGGAGCCGATCCGGTCCGAGCCTCAGTAGGCGCGACCGAACAGAACCTTCCGCGGATAGCCGCTAGGCGCCCCGGTATGCACGCAGACGGTCCCCTCCGCCGACGGGCCCTCCAGAGGAATGCAACGGACGGTGGCTTTCGTCTCCTCCTGGATGCGTCGCTCGCTCTCCGGATCGCCGGAGTGCGTCGCCCACACCCAACCGTGATCCAGCTTGGCCTTGAGGTCCTCGTAGTCGTCCGCATGCAGGATCCGTTCGTCCCGGAAGGCGCGCGCCCGCTCGTACAGGCGGTCGTGCACGTCGTCGAGACGCTCCGGCATGCTCGCGGCCAGGTCTCCGATCGGGACCGGTGCCTTCTCGCCACTGAGGCGATCGACGACCGGTGCCGTGCCGGCGTCCAGGTCCTTCGGGCCCAGTTCGACCCGGACCGGCACGCCCTTGCGCTCCCACTCGTGGAACTTGAAGCCGGGGCTCATGCCCTCGCGGTCGTCCACGTGCACCCGCACCCCCAGCGACCGCATCGCCTCGGCCAACGCCCGGGCCTCGCCCACCACGCGCGCAGCGCCGTCCGCGTCCTTCGAGCGGGCGATCGGCACGATCACCACCTGGTGCGGCGCCAGCCGCGGCGGCAGGATCAGGCCGGCGTCGTCGCCGTGCGTCATGATGATCGCCCCGATGAATCGGGTCGAGAAACCCCAGCTGGTGGTGTGGGCGTACGCCTGCTCGTTGTTCACGTCGTTGAACGAGATGTCGAACGCCCGCGCGAAGTTCTCGCCCAGGTAGTGGCTGGTGCCCGACTGCAGCGCCTTGCCGTCGCGCATCATCGCCTCGATGGTGAGGGTCTGCACCGCGCCCGCGAACCGCTCGCCCGCGCTCTTCTCGCCCTTGATCACCGGCACGGCCGCGAACCGCTCGGCGAACTCGGCGTAGACGTCCAGCATGCGGCGGGTCTCCTCCAGCGCCTCCTCGGCGTTGGCGTGCGCCGTGTGCCCCTCCTGCCAGAGAAACTCGGTGGTGCGCAGGAACGGACGCGTGCGCAGCTCCCAGCGCATCACGTTGCACCACTGGTTGTAGAGGAGCGGCAGGTCCCGGTAGCTCTGGATCCACTTCGCGTACAGCTCGCCGATGATCGTCTCCGACGTCGGCCGAATGGCGAGCGGCTCCTCGAGCTCCTTTCCGCCGGCGTGCGTGACGACCGCCAGTTCGGGGCTGAACCCTTCGACGTGATCGGCCTCCCGCTCGAAGTACGACATCGGGATCAGCATCGGGAAGTAGAGGTTCTCGTGCCCCGTCGCTTTGAACATGGCGTCCAGTTCGCGCTGGATGTTCTCCCACAGGGCGTAGCCGTACGGTCGGATCACGAAGCTGCCGCGGACCGGCGACAGATCGACCAGGTCGGCCTGAAAGACCAGTTCGTTGTACCAGGCGCTGAAGTCTTCGGATTGGGGCGTGAGGCCGCGTTTCGCCATGACCGGCATCCTACCGCAGCGTCTCCGGCGGCCGCCGCCGACGTGCCGCGCCCCTCCACGACGTCGCGCCGGATCAGACGATCAGCACCGCCCGGCCCGCCTCCTCCAGGACCGGTTCCAGCACCCCGCCGAACACCTCCTCCCACCAGCGAGCGTGCTTGTGGCTGCCGATCACGATCACATCGGCGTCGATCTCGGCCGCCGTCCGCACGATCGTTCGGGCCACCGGGCCGTGCCGGTGCAGCCGGTCGACGCGCACCCCGTGCCGATCGAACGCGACGCGCGCACGCTCCAGCGGGTCGCCCCGTCGCGTCCGCTCGCTCTCGCTCACGTGCAGCACGGCGGGCTCCGCCCCCCAACGAAGCGCGGCGTACGCGGTCGCGAAGAGCGCCATGTCGGCCCGCTCGCTCCCGTCGTACGCCAGCAACGGGCGCGCCAACGGACTGGGTTCGTGCGGCCCGACCACCAACAACGGGCGCGGCGACCGACGCAAAAGGGGACGCGCCCACGACGCGATCTGGGCGGTCACGTCGGTGCGCGACGGGGCGATCGATCGATCGCCTGCGTCGCCAGCACTAGCGTCGGTGGCATCGGCGTCGTGATCGGCGTCGTGATCGGCGTCGTGATCGGCGGCGAGGTCGTCGGTGAGGTCGTCGGTGACGTCCGACCGGGGTCCCGGCGCCACCTCCCTCAGGTCGCACACCACCAGGTCCACCCAGCGCGCCCGGTCCAGGACGGCAGCGGCCGCGTCCTGGTCGGTCCGCGCCCACTGCGCCTCCAGGCCCGCCTCGTGGCAGGCGTGCAGAAATCGGTCGCGCTGCGCCAACGCCGCCCGGTGGCCCTCCTCCGCGTCGCCATCCGCACGGGTCCGCACCGCGAGCCCGTACACCCGTGCGCCCTCGCGCGTGGCGGTCCGCACCGCCTGCGCGAGCACCGGCCCCTCGTCCCCGTCCAGGTCCAGCACCGCCAGCACGTCGTCCGCCAACTGCCGCTGCGCCGCCCGGTCCGGATCGTGCGCCATCCGGTCCAGCAGGGCGTCCCGCGCGGCGGCGTCGGGCAGCGCCTCGCCGGCCACGCCGATCGCGACCTGCTCGCTGGGCAGGTCCCACCCCAGGCGTTCGCTCAGGGCCGCGCGGTGGTCGGCCAGCCAGAGGTACAGGTCGGCCTCCGTGCGACCCGGAAAGCCGCGCAGCACCCCGCTCTCGCGAATCGTGCGCACCACCGGACAGAAGACGGCGTCGTACCAGTGCCCGACCGCCTCGGGATACGGCACCGCACGATCGTCATCGATGCCCATGTACCAGCGGTGGACCGACACGTGCTCCAGCAACTGCTCGTAGCCGCCGGGATCGGTCAACACCACCTCCTGCTCCGCACCGGGGCGGACCCGGTCCAGGCTGGTGCGTTCGAGGAACTCCGCCTGCTCGCTCCGCGCGATCAGATCGGACGGATCGTCGCCCGGCGCGTACGGCACCCGCGTCCGGACCGGCGTGACGTACGCCTGCAAGGTGCGCAGGCCCATCTGCCGCGCGACCGAGACACGGTGGTTGCCGTCCTTCACGAAGTAGGCGTCGCCCACGCGGTACAGCTCGACCGGCGGCACGCCCTGAAGCCCCGTCATCGCCATCTGCACCCGGGTCCAGCGCTCCAGGTCGGCGTCGTGCAGCGGCAGGAAGCCGCGCGTGAAGTCGCGAGCCCGCCCGACCGAGCCGACGATGGCGTCCAACGGTACGTCCTCCAGCGTTTGCTCGGGCCCCTCGACCGCGCGCAGGCGCCGCCGGACCTCCTCGTACGGCACGGCCGAATCGTCGTGCCCCGCCAACTGCGTCAGGA
>JBBDSD010000282.1:0-5016 GCA_040905065.1 Trueperaceae bacterium
CGAGGCCGTGCGACGCTTCGAGGCGGCGGGCGACCTGGGGTGGGCCCGCACCAACCTGGCGCTGCTCGACCACCTGGAGGGCGAGGCGCGCGACGACGGCCTCCGCGAGGCGCTTCGCGCCGACCCGCGCGAGCCGGTCGCGCGCTGGCTACTGGGCCGCGAGGTGCATCCCTCGCCGTTCCACGCCGCGTACGGGGGCGAGGACCTCGTGCTGGCGGTTCCCACCGACCAGCAGGTCCGTTTCGCCCTCACCGGCGACTGGCGTTCCGCCGTCGCCTCGGCCGCCACCTCGCCGTGGCGCGCAACGCGCGACGCCCGCCCCGACGCTCTGGCGGCGTTCGCGTGGTGGCCGATCGTGACGGCGTTCGTGCTGCTCGTCGTGGCGCTGGCGGCGTTCCTGCCGCTGCGTCGGGCGCGCGTGGTGCGGTCCGCACCGCGCACACCCGCCTACCAGGTGCTGGCGCTGCTGGTGCCGGGCAGCGGCCACGCCAACGAGCTGTGGGGCCTGCTGCTGCTGCTGCCGTGGACCGTGGTCGGCACCGATTTGGCGTGGGCGACAACGACCGGCGAAAGCCTGCTGGGCCTGGCGCCGTGGCTGCACGCCACCGTGCTTGGGATCGTGTACGCCGCGAACACCGCCGGTTGGGCGGTCGAGTTGCAGAGCTACCGGCGCCGGATGCGCCGCTTGCGGGAGGACAATCCCACCTTGGCGAAGTCGTACGGACTGCCCCCGGCACCGGTCCGGACCGACGCCCGCACCGGTCCGCGCTCGGGGTCGTCCTCGTAGGAGGGTCCACCACTGCTCCCGGCGGCCTGGCGCTGATTCTGCTGGCCGCGACGCTCTGGGGGCTGCTGGGGGCGTTCAGCGCCGGCCTGTTGGCGCTCGGCCTGGAACCGACCGAGATCGCCTTCTGGCGTGCCGTGCTGGGGGGGTCGGCGTTCCTGGCGCACGCCCTGCTGGCCGGGCGCTGGACGTCGCTCTCGGGCGGCGTCTGGGTCGGGACCGTCGCCTTCGCTGCGGTGGGCGTCTCGCTCTTCTACGTGGCACTGATCCAGGCGATCGATCTGGGCGGCATCAGTCTGGCGTTCGTGCTGCTCTACACCGCGCCGGCCTGGGTGACGCTGTTGGCGGGCCCGGTGCTGGGCGAACGACCGGGACGCCTGCAGTGGTGGCTGGTGGCGGGTTCGATGGCGGGCGTAGCGCTGGTCGCGAGCGCGCAGGGCGACGGGGTCCGCGCCACGCCGCTGGGCGTCGCCTGGGGCCTGGCCGCCGGGTTCGGCTACGCCAGTTACTACCTGCTGGGCAAGCGATTGTTGCGGTGGCAGCCGCCGGTGCAGCTGTACGGCCTGGCCCTGCCGATCGGGGCGCTCGGCATCGCGCCGTTCGCGAGCTGGAGCCCGAAGCCGTGGGAGACGTGGGCGTTGCTGGCGGGCGCGGCGTTGGTATCGACCTACGCGGCGTACCTGGCGTACGGCCTAGGTCTGCAGCGGGCGGACGCGTCGCGCGCGGTGCTGGTCGCCACGGTCGAGCCGGTCGTGGCCGGCGCGCTGGCGTGGGCGATGTTCGGCGAGCGGCTGGGCGCCTTGGGGCTGCTGGGCGCGGCGGTGGTGCTGAGCTGCGCGGCGGCGTCGGGCATCCGTCCGCGAGCGCCCGCAGCGCACGCCGTCGGCTCGCGGGACGCTTGACCGGCCTCCAGGCTGGTGCTACATTACGCATCGTTATCATTGCCGTTGCATGACGTTGCACGGTGGCATTCACCGATGAGCCATTCTGCCCACGCACCCGTTCGCGCCCGACGCCGCTGACGCCCGCTCCCGAGCGAGCGGTCGGTCCCTTGGCTTCGGCGCCCAGGAGGGCGTGGGCCTTCTCTTGGGAGGCAGCATGAGCCGCACCATCAAGAACGTCGTTCTCGCCTATTCCGGCGGGCTGGACACGTCGGTGATCCTGACCTGGATCAAGGAGACCTACGGCGCCGAGGTGATCGCCTTCACCGCCGACATCGGACAGGGCGAAGAGGTCGCCGAAGCGAAAGCCAAGGCGACCGCCACCGGCGCCAAGGCCGCCTACGCCGTCGACCTGCAGGACGAGTTCGTCCGCGACTTCGTCTTCCCCGTGCTCCGCTCCGGGGCGCTGTACGAGGGCTACTACCTGCTGGGCACCAGCATGGCGCGCCCGCTGATCACCAAGCACATGATCGAGATCGCCGAGCGCGAGGGGGCGGACGCCATCGCGCACGGCGCCACCGGCAAAGGCAACGACCAGGTCCGCTTCGAACTCTCCGCCTACGCCCTCAAGCCGGACGTGCAGGTCATCGCCCCGTGGCGCGAATGGGACCTGAAAGGTCGCGACGACTGCCTGGCGTACGCCGCCGAGCACGGCATCGAGATCGCCAGCAGCGGCGAGAAGCCGTTCTCGATGGACGCGAACCTGTTCCACATCAGCTACGAGGGCGGCGTGCTGGAGGATCCGTGGACGATCCCGCCCGACGCCATGTGGCGCTGGACGGTGGATCCCAAGGACGCGCCCGACGAGCCGCGCCTGGTCGAGGTGAGGTACGAGCACGGCGACGCGGTCGCCATCGACGGCGAGCGGCTCGAACCGGTGGCGCTGATGCAGCGCGCGAACGAGTTGGCCGCGGCGCACGGCGTCGGCCGGGTCGACCTGCTTGAGAACCGCTTCGTGGGGATGAAGTCGCGCGGCTGCTACGAGACGCCGGGCGGCACCCTCCTCTTCCACGCCCACAAGGCGGTCGAGCAGATCACGCTGGACCGGCAGGCGCTGCAGATGCGCGACGCGATGGTGCCGCGCTACGCGCAGGCGGTGTACGACGGCTTCTGGTACGCGCCGGAGCGCGAAGCGATGCAGGCGTTCCTGGATCACGTCCAGCAACCGGTGACCGGCACCGCGCGCCTGCGCCTGTTCAAGGGCTCGGTCGCCGTCGTAGGCCGCAAGGCGCCGCGCGGGCTGTACCGGCACGACGTGGTGACGTTCGAGGAGGACGACGTCTATCACCAGGGCGACGCCGACGGCTTCATCAAGCTGAACGCCCTGCGCCTCCGCATCGCCCGCCAGGCGGCGCAAGCGCCCAGCGACGACCCGGGCGCGTGACCGCCGCCGGCCCGCACGACAGGAGCGACCAGCGGCCGACGGAGGTGGGCAGCACGCGGGCGTACCAGGCCGCCAAGCTGCGCTGGGCGGTCGAGACCGACGCCCCCGCCCTGTTGGAGCTGTGGCGCGCAGCGCACCACGAGGACGACGCCAGCGACGACGCCTGGCACGAGGAGCTGGCCGACATGCGCGGCTGGCTGGAGCACGGCGGGGCGATCCTGTTGGAGGATCCCGACGGCGCGCCGCTCTGCGCGGTGCGCTGGCGCTTCCTCGATCGCGGCTGGCTGGTCGATACCGTCGCCACCCGCCCCGAAGCGCGCGAGCAGGGCTTCGGTCGTTGGTTGATGACGAAGCTCGAAGCGCTGGCGATCAAGCGCAACGTGCCCACCCTCACCGTCGCGGTGCACGATCCTGCGCGCCTGCCGTACTACCATCGTTTGGGCTACCGCGAGGTGGAGGCCGACGACGCCGCCCGCCTGCAGCGTGCCTCGTTGGTCGCGGACGTCGAGGCCGCCACCGTGCTGGCGAAGCGCGTGGGCGGCACCTGGCAGCGCCAACCCGGCAGCGCCGCGCCGAGGAGCGTGGCGTGAGCGGCCCCCGGCGCATGTGGGGCGGCCGCTTCGAGGGGGATACCGACGCGCTGGTGCAGGCGTTCAACGCCTCGATCGAGGTCGATCGCGAACTGGCGCTGGACGACCTCGACGGCTCCGTCGCGCACGCCACCATGCTGGGCGAGGTGGGCATCTTGCCCGAGAACGACGTGCGTACGCTGCTGGACGGCCTGCAGGCGGTGCGCCGCGACGTCGAAGCCGGCACCTTCGACTTCCAGGTGGCGCTCGAGGACGTGCACATGAACCTCGAGTCCGCCCTCACCGATCGGATCGGTCCGGTCGGCGGCACCCTGCACACCGCTCGCAGCCGCAACGATCAGGTCGCCACCGACGTGCGTCTCTGGCTCCGGCGCAACGTGCGGGTGCTGCTGCGCCTGCTGCGGCGCACGCGCGGTGCGCTGGTCGAGGCCGCCGATCGCCACCTGGGCGTGATCTTCCCCGGGTACACGCACCTGCAGGTGGCCCAGCCGGTGCTGTTCTCGCACCACCTGCTGGCCTGGCAGGAGATGCTGGCGCGGGATGAGGGACGCATGCGCGACGCGCTGGTGCGGATGGACGAGAGCCCGCTGGGCGCCGGCGCGCTGGCGGGCACCACCTTCGGGATCGACCGGCACCGCACCGCCGAGCTGCTGGGCTTCGCGCGACCGGCAGCCAACTCGCTGGACGCCGTCAGCGACCGCGACTTCGCGCTCGAGGTGCTCTCCGCCGCGGCGATCTGCATGATGCACCTGAGCCGCATGTCCGAAGAGCTGATCCTCTGGTCCAGCCAGGAGTTCGGTTTCGTGACCCTGCCGGACAGCCACACCACCGGCAGTTCGATCATGCCGCAGAAGAAGAACCCCGACGTCAGCGAACTGATCCGCGGCAAGACCGGGCGCGTGTACGGAGCGTTGATGGGCCTCCTGACCGTCATGAAGGGCCTGCCGCTGGCGTACAACAAGGACATGCAGGAGGACAAGGAGGGCCTGTTCGACGCGGTCGCTACGCTGAGGACCTGCCTGACGCTGCAGGCGGACATGATCCCCCGCATCGAGCCGAACACGGAGCGGATGCGGGCCGCCGCGGCCGAAGCGTACTCGAACGCGACCGACCTGGCGGACTACCTGGCGAAGAAGGGCCTGCCGTTCCGGGAGGCGCACGAAGCGGTCGGCAAGCTGGTCGCGACCGCGCTGGGGCGCGGCGTCGCGCTCGACGACCTTCCGCTGGAGATCATGCAGGACGCCGACCCTCGCATCGAGGCGGACGTCTTCGACGCGATCGCGCTGGACGCGGTCGTCGCCGGCCGCGACGTGTACG
>JBBDSD010000282.1:5026-5306 GCA_040905065.1 Trueperaceae bacterium
GCTGCGGCAGGCGTTGGCGAAACCGGTCGACGCCGACGAGGCGGGAGCGACGCCGTGACCGACCTGGTTCCACCGGGCGCCACCCGCGCACCGGACGGATCGTCGCCGAACGACGTGCCGGGCGACGTGCACGTCCGCCCCGCCCGCGTCGAGGACGTGGGGCGCATCTACGACAACATCGCGTATTGGGCGTCCAAGGGCCGGATGCTGGTGCGGCCGATGCAGAACGTGTACGAGAACCTGAAGGACTTCTTCGTCGCCGAACGGATCGACGGCGACG
>JBBDSD010000283.1:0-5294 GCA_040905065.1 Trueperaceae bacterium
AGATGTCGTCGATCTTGCCGATCCCGATCACCCGGCGTCCGGTCTCCTGCAACGCGTTCAGCACCGTCCGTGGCGGTGCGACCGACAGGTCGCGTCGCTTGCCGTGCAGGCGCTGCCAGGCGCCCGGTTCGCCGGCGAACGGGCGCGCGATCACGCGCGCCACCGCGTGCGGGCCGGTCAGGATCGCGCGGGCCGCCTCGCACCAGGCGTACAGGTCTTCGAGCGGGACCACGTCCAGGTGCGTCGCGACCTGAAACACGCTGTCGGCGCTGGTGTAAATGATCGGCGCGCCGCTGCGCAGGTGCTCCGGCCCCAACCGATCGAGGATCTCGGTGCCCGACGCCGCTTCGTTGCCGAGGTGCGGCCGGCCGGTGGCTTCGTCGAACGCCTCCATCACCGACGCGGGGAACCGCGCGAAGGTACGGAACGGCTCCTCGAGCTCCACCCCCATGAACTCCCAGTGACCGGTGGTGGTGTCCTTGCCCGGCGAACGCTCGTGCATACGACCGAACGCGCCGAGCGGCGCCGGATCGGCGGGCAGCGAGCGGACGCCCTCGACACGGCCCAGCCCCAGCCGCGTCAGGTGAGGAAGATGCACGCCGGTAGCGCGCACCACGTGATCCAGCGTGTGCGCCCCCTCGTCCCCGAACGACCCGGCGTCGGGCAGGGCACCCACGCCCACGGAATCCAGCACGACCACGGTCACCGTCATGCAGGAATCGTACCAACGGGCCGCGTACCAACGGGCCGCGTACCAACGGGGCCGAATCACCTGCCATACTGGGTCCGATGCCTCCGCGACCGATGGACCAACGCGTGCGCGACGCGCTCGCCGTGCGCGCTCCGACCGCGCGCACCGTGGTGGTCGCGCTCTCCGGCGGGTCCGATTCGGTAGCGTTGCTGCGCGCCCTGGTCGGCACGGCGTCCCTCCAGGTGGTCGCGGCGCACGTCGATCACGGCCTCCGCCCCGACTCGGTCGACGACGCGTGCTGGGTCGCCTCGTTCTGCGAGCACTGGGCGGTGCCGCTGCACACGGAGCGAATCGACACCGCCGCGATCGCGCGGCGCGACGGACGCAACCTCGAAGCGGTCGGCAGGACCGTGCGGTACGCCTACCTGGCGCGCGTGGCGCGCGAGGTGGGGGCGGACGCGATCGCGACCGCGCACACGCGCAACGATCAGGCGGAAACGGTGATGCTGCAGCTGCTACGGGGAAGCGCGCACCCGATCGGCATTCGCCCGGTGCGCGGCCGGGTGGTCCGTCCCCTGTTGGAGCTGTCCAAGTCCGACCTGCGTGGGTGGTTGGACGGCCTGGGGCAGGGATGGCGGGAGGACGCCAGCAACCTCGACGTGCAGCGCGACCGGGCCTGGATCCGGCACCGGGTGCTGCCCCCGCTCGAGCAGAGGCGTCCCGGGGCGGTCGCGCGCTTGGCGCGGTTCGGCCGCGCGCAGCACGACCAGGCGACGTTCCTGGCCGACGAGGCGACGCGACGGTTCGGGAGCGGAGCGTTGGCGCGCAGCGTGCTGGCCGCCGCGCCGGCAGCGTTGCGGCACGAGGCGCTGGTCGCGTTGGTGCGACGCGCGGGCGGCGGGGTGGACGCCACGCATCTGGACCTGCTGGACGCCGATCTGGCCGGCGCCGCGATCAGCCGCCACGACCTGCCCGGCGGCGTGCGGGTGCGGCTGTTGCGGGACCGAGTCGACGCGATCCGTGTGCCTAGCGTCCGATCCGGGGAGGAGCCTGGGCACGACGTCGACGCGCCGGCGGCGACCGTTGTGTCGTCAGCGGGGCAGGAGGACGGCGTCCCGGTCGACACGGGCGAGGAGCTGCCGGACGGGCTTCCCGCGTCGCTCCTCGACGACGGTCGCTGGCGCTTGCGCGCTCCGCGCGCCGGCGATCGTATCCGCCTTCCCGGCGGCACCCGCACCGTCGCCGACGTGCTGACCGACGCGCAGGTGCCCCGTGAAGAGCGTAGCGAGCGGACGGTGCTGGCCGACGGCTCGCGCGTGGTGTGGATCGAGGGCGTCGCGGTCGAGGACGGCCTGGACGAGGTCGCGGCCGACCCGGACCGGGTCTGGATGCGGCGGGCGTTGGCGCTGGCCGACCAGGCTGCTGCGGAGGGCGACCTGCCGGTCGGCGCCGTCGTGGTGCTGGGCGGCCGGGTGGTGGGGGAGGGACGCAACCGCCGCCGCTCGAGCGGCGATCCGATCGGGCACGCCGAGATCGAAGCGATGCGGGACGCCGCCGCCCGCACCGGCGACTGGCGCCTTGCAGGCGCGACGCTGGTGGTGACCCTGGAGCCGTGCCCCATGTGCACCGGCGCCGCCTTGCAGACGCACTTGGCGCGGATCGTGTACGGCGCGCCCAACCCCCGGGACGGCGCGATGGGGTCGGTGGTCGATCTGGCCGCCGGCCCGTGGAAGCGGGTGCCGGAGCGGCGCGGCGGCGTGCTGGCCGGCGCGGCGACGCGCCGGCTCGAGCGGTTCTTCGCCGACCGACGCACCTCCGCTCCGGACCCGGACTGAACGTCGCGAGTCCCGTCCGGAACGGCGTTCGTGGAATCCGGTCCCGACCCGACCCGCATGTATGATGGTTGGGATGAAGATCCGCAACTTCTCGATCATCGCGCACGTGGATCACGGCAAGTCCACCCTCGCCGACCGCATCCTGGACCTGACCCAGAGCGTCGACGAGCGTACTCGTCGCGATCAGATGCTGGACACCCTCGAACTGGAGCGAGAGCGCGGGATCACCATCAAGGCCACCCCGATGCGGCTGTACTACGACGCCGCCGACGGCGAGACCTACATGTTCAACCTGATCGACACGCCCGGCCACGTGGACTTCAACTACGAGGTCAGCCGCGCCCTGCGCGCCTGCGAGGGCGTGCTGCTGGTGATCGACGCCAGTCAGGGGGTCGAGGCCCAGACGATCCAGAACGCCTACCTGGCGATCGACAACGGGCTCGAGGTGCTGCCGATCGTCAACAAGATCGATCTGCCGAGCGCCGACGTGGCGGGCGCCATCGAGGAGCTCGAGGAGGTCGTCGGCATCCCCGGCGACCACGCCATCGCCGTCTCCGCCAAGTCCGGCGAGAACGTCGCCGCCATCCTGGAGGGCATCGTCGAGCACCTGCCCCCGCCGGGAGGGTCGCCCGACGCGCCGCTGCGGTGCCTGATCTTCGACGCGCTCTACGATCCGTACCAGGGCGTGGTCACCTTCGTGCGCGTCCTGGACGGCACCGTCAAGAAGGGCGACGAAATCCAGATCGTCAGCAACGGCAAGCGCTTCGAGGTCGACCGCGTCGGCTTCTTCAAGCCGGAGCCGACCGTCACCAAGGAGCTGCACCCGGGCGAGGTCGGTTGGATCACCGCCGCCATCAAGGACATCACCGACACGCAGATCGGCGACACGATCACCCTGGCCGCCAACCCGGCCGCCGAGGGCGTGCCCGGCTTCAAGCCGTCGCAGCCGGTGGTGTTCAGCGGCCTGTACCCGACCGAGAACGAGGACTACACCAAGCTGCGCGAAGCGCTCGAGCGTTTGAGCCTCAACGACGCCGCCTTCACCTTCGAGCCGGAATCCAGCGCCGCGCTCGGTTTCGGGTTCCGCTGCGGCTACCTGGGCCTGCTGCACGCCGACATCGTGCAGGCGCGCCTGGAACGGGAGTACGGCCTGACCCTGATCGCCACCGCCCCGTCGGTGGTGTACGAGGTGACGACCACCGACCAGCGCACGATCCTGGTGCAGAACCCCTCGATGCTGCCCGAACCCACCGCGATCGAGGCGACGCGCGAACCGTGGGTCAAGCTCAGCGTCTACGTGCCGGAGGAGTACGTCGGCAACGCCATGCAACTGATCCAGGAGAAGCGCGGCACCTTGCAGGACATGGTCTACCATGGTCGCCGGGTCGAGCTGCGCTACGAGGTACCGTTCGCCGAGATCCTCTACGACTTCCACGACCGCCTCAAGAGCCTCACCAAAGGCTACGCCAGCATGGACTACGAGACGATCGGCTACCGACCCGGCCAGCTGGTCAAGATCGACGTGCTGGTGAACGAGGAACCGGTCGACGCACTGGCGACCATCGCGCACCGCGACAAGGCGTACGAGATGGGCCGCAAGATCGTCGACAAGATGGCCGAGGTCATTCCGCGCCAGATGTTCGCGGTGCCGATCCAGGCCACCATCGGCGGCAAGGTGCTGGCGCGCGCCACCGTGCGCGCCTTCCGCAAGGACGTGACCGCCAAGTGCTACGGCGGCGACATCACCCGCAAGAAGAAGCTGCTCGAGAAGCAGAAGAAGGGCAAGGCCCGCATGAAGCAGCTGGGCAACGTCGAGGTGCCGCAAGAGGCGTTCCTGGCGGTGCTGTCGAGCGACGGCTGAGGGGGCCGGGCGTCGATGCCGCGCGAGCGCCTGGGGTCTTCGAGCGACCGGCGCGAGGAACGCCCACGCGCTGGCTGGAGCCGGAGCCCCAGCCTGCGCGTGCAGTTGGCTCTTGTCATCGCCCTGCTGTCGCTGCTGCCGAACCTGGTGATGGCGGGACTGGTGCTGCTGCCCACGGTGCGCGACGTGGGCGGCCTGGAGCCGCGCGTCACCGCAGGCCTGGTCGGGTGGGCGGCGCTGGTGGTGGCGTTCTCCGCCGGCATCGGTGCCGTGCTGGCGCGCGTGCTGCTGGCGCCGCTGACGCGCGTGACGCGGGACGCCGACGCGCTGCCGCGCACCGCCCGCCACCTGGGCCGCGCCCGGCTGGCAGCGCCCAGCGACGATCCGCCGGAGGTGCGTTCGCTGCGATTGGCGATCGATAGGTTGCTGGCGCAGGTGCAGACGGAGCAGGCGCGCCGGAGCGCGTTCACCGCAACCCTGATGCACGACATGAAGACGCCGTTGCTGGCGCAGGGCACCGCGCTCAAGCTGCTGCGGGACGACCTGGGAGACCTGAGCGACGAGGAACGCACGCGCCTGCTCGATCAGGCGGTGGCGGAGACGGAGGCGGTCGGCAGCCTGGTGCAGCAGCTGGTCGACGCGCACCGGTTCGAGCAGGGCACCGTGCGGCCGAAGCGGGTGGCCAGCGACCTGCGCGCCTTGGTCGACGGCGAGGTGGCGCGTCGGCGCGGTCCGGCCGACGAGCGAGGCGTGCTGCTCGAGATCGACGGCGACGCGACCGCACGCGTCGACCCGGACCTGATCGCGCGCGCGGTGGACAATCTGGTGGGCAACGCCGTGCGCTACGCGCGGAGCCTGGTCCGCATCGAGATCCGGCCCGGCCTGCTGCGGATCGCGGACGACGGTC
>JBBDSD010000284.1:0-5215 GCA_040905065.1 Trueperaceae bacterium
AGAAGGTGCGCACCTACAACGTGCCGCAGTCGCGGGTCACCGACCACCGCATCGGCTTCACGACCCGCAACCTGCAGCAGGTGCTGGCCGGCGAGCTGGACGAGCTCGTCGACGCCCTGGCCGCCGCCGAGCAGGACGACCGCTTGGCGCATCTCGCCCAGTCCGAGGGCAACGCGCCCACCCACGCCGGTGGCTCGGCGTGAGTTCGTCGTTGCCGCAGCGATCCTCCTCGATCCTCGGGGGCGGGTACTGCTCGTCGGCAACGACTGGCAAGGGCACGGCAACGTCCGGTGGACGCTGCCTGGAGGCGTGGTCGAACGGTACGAGTCCACCCTGGACGCGCTGAGTCGCGAGGTCTTCGAGGAGACCGGGCTGCAGGTCACGAACGTGCGGCACCTGGCGTACGCGGTACACGTCGAGGACCGGCGCCGCAACGATCGCGCCATCAGTTTCGCGTTCGTGGCCGACTACCAGGGGCTGCTGAACCCGAAGGATCCGGACGGCTTCATCGTCGAGGCTCGTTTCGTGCCGGCCGAGGAGATCGAACGCACCATTCCGATCCCCCCGCTGCGCGAACCGCTGCTCGCCTACCTGCGGGACGGCACGCCGGGTCGCTTCTACGCCTACGCCGGCTGGGACGGCCGCGGACTGAGGTCGGTGGACGGCATGGCGCCCGCCACGGTCGCGGACGTCGCCTGCGATCCGGACGACCGCTGACGGGCCGGTCGATGCCGCTTCCGACGGGTCCATCCGCTCCAGGCGAGCTCGAGCCGCTCCCCCGCGCCTGGTTCGCGCGACCCGCCGACGCGGTCGCGCCCGCGTTGCTGGGGTGCGTGCTGTCGGTCCGCGCTGCGGACGGCACGGTGCGGACCGCACGCATCGTGGAGACCGAGGCGTACGTGGGCGAAGCGGACCGGGCCTCCCATGCGTCGCGCGGCCGCACGCCCCGTACGGCGACGATGTACGGCCCTCCGGGCACCGCGTACGTGTACCTGGTGTACGGCCTGCACCACCTGTTCAACGTTGTGACCGAAGCGGTGGGCGAGCCGCACGCGGTGCTGGTGCGGGCGGTGGAACCGATCGACTTCGACGCTCGCACCCACGGTCCGGGCCTGACCACCGTCGCGCTGGGCATCCAGCGCAGCGACGACGCCAGCGACCTGCTGCACGGCCGCATCCGCATCGCGGCGGGCACCGCGCCGCAGTGGGTGGCGGTGGGCCCCCGCATCGGCGTGGACTACGCCGGCGACTGGGCGCACGCGCCGCTCCGTTTCGGGGACGCGGGTTCGGAGCGGCTGTCGCGACGGTTTCCGTGACGCGCGCGGTGCGTCCGGAGGTCCGCGGGCGCCGACCGCGGGAACGTCGCCTGCGCCGCGGTGCGCCCGTCGTCCCCCTGCGACGCTGACCGGCGAGGAGGGCCGCATGCAGCCCCACGGTATCCATCATCTGACCGCCGTTTCGGCCGACGTTCGCGACAACAAGCGCTTCTGCACCGAGGTGCTGGGGCTGCGCTTGGTGAAGCGCAGCGTGAACCAGGACGACGTGTCCGCCTACCACCTGTTCTACGCAGACGGTGCCGGCTCGCCCGGTACCGACCTCACCTTCTTCGACTGGGACGTGCCGCGCGAGCGGCGAGGCGGGCACGCCTTCGAGCGGACCGGCCTGCGGGTGCGCGACGCCGCCACCCTGCACGCCTGGGAGGCGCGCCTGCGCGAGCACGGCGTCGATCTGGACGCGCCGCGCGAGATCGACGGGCGCTGGGAACTCCCGTTCCGCGATCCGGAGGGCCAGCGGTACGCGTTGGTGGTCGACGACGGACGCGGCGACGACCCGGTGCCGTGGGAGCACGGCCCGGTCCCCTCCGACCAGCAGATTCGTGGCCTGGGCCCGGTCCAAGCCACCGTCCGCGCCACCGGACCCAGCGAAGCGCTCCTGGTGGACGCCTTCGGCCTGCGGCACGACCGCAGCTACCTGCGCGACGGGCACGACGTCCACGTCTACGCCATGGGCGACGGCGGCGCGCACGCCGAACTGCATCTGCGCATCGATCCCACCATCGACATCGCACGCCCCGGCGCGGGGGGCGTGCACCACCTGGCGCTCCGGGTGCACGATCAGGACTACGAGGCGTGGGCACGACGCCTGAACGATGCGGGCGTGCCGAACAGCGGCCCGGTCGACCGCTTCTGGTTCCGGAGCCTGTACGCCCGCGACCGCAACGGGCTGCTGTTCGAGCTGGCGACCGACGGTCCCGGCTTCGCGGTGGACGAGGATCCCGCCACGCTGGGCGAGACGGTGGTCCTGCCGCCGTTCCTGGAGGCACGCCGCGACCAGATCGTGTCCGGCCTGACACCGTTGGACTGAGCGCGTGCGCGGGGAGCGGGATAGGATAAGGGTGGAGATCGTCCCGTGATTCTGCGCATCGGATCGTTCCTCGCCATCGCCGTAGCCGTCGCGCTCGCACCGTTCGCAGACGCGCAGAGCGTACGTGCGTTGGGCATGGGCGGCGCCATCGCGCCCGCTGGGGCGGCCGCCACGAACCCCGCCTATCACGGCGTTCCGGGCGCACCGACCGAGTTCGGCCTGCCGCTCGGGCTGGCCAACCTGGTGCTGAACGATTCTATCCGGCCCGGTTCGGATCGGTTCGACCTCCTGTCCGTCCTCGATCAGGCCTCATCGCTCGAGACGCTGCTCTGGAATCCCGCCCACGGGCCGGACGAGATCGAGATCCTCCCCGTGCTCGACGGGGACCGGCCGCGCGTGGTGGTCCGAACGGAGGGCGGCTCGACCCTCGCGCTGGCGCGCGGACGACCTGCCTCGTTCCGCTCGGACACCCGGCTCCCGCTCTCGTTCGACACGGGGCAACCTGGGCTCCGGGTCGGGGTCCGTCCCTACCTGACCGTTCACGGCGCCGTGACGCCCGACCGCGCCTTCTCCCGCGTCGTCCGAGAGGGCGCGAGCGAAGGACGCGTGACGTTCGACGCCGGCGTCGAGGCGGGCGTGGCCGGCGACGTGACGTTCGCCGCCCCCCTGCCCCTCCCCGCCGACCTGATGCCCGCCACGATCTACGTCGGCGCCCGAGCCGCTCCGTTCGTGGGGTTGGCCCGCATCGACGCGGAAGGCGACCTGCTGGTGACGGCTCGGCCGGGCGCGGACGGCGAGATCGCGTCGTCATGGACGTACCGGACCGACGGCTTCGTCGCGATCGTCGGCGACGGCGGGATCGGCTACGGCGTAGCGGCCGACCTGGGCGTCGTGGCGGTGGTGCCGACCGCGGACGGAACGGTCACCGCCGGCCTCGGCGTGCACGACCTGTCGTTCGAACGGTGGAGCGGCTACGCGGTCCGCATCGCGGGCAGCGACGAGGCCGCCGTGGGTCGTACCGAGCGAACGCCGACCACGCGAAGTTCGTTCGGCTCCGACCTGGGGCTCACCGCCACCTTCGCCTACGACCTGGACACCGCCGCCCTCGGCGTGCCCGAGTTGACCACGTTGCTGCTCGCCAGCGACGTTGCGATCGGGCCCGGCGGGCCACGTGGCCACCTGGGCGCCGAGGCGGGCGTCGGCGTGCCGTTCGGAACCGTCCTGGGACGCTTCGGCGTCGGCTACGAGGGGGGCGTGACGGTGGGCCTGGGCGGCGGTGTGCGACTGCCTACGTTCGGCATCGACCTCGCCGTGCACGGACGCCGCTCGCCGCTCGCCGATCACACCGCCTTCGGCGTCGCCGCCGGCCTGCTGTTCGGGTTCTGACGCCCAGGACGGCACCGTCGCTCACGGGCGCGACCGCCTCGGCGGGCGCGGCGCGGTGCGTTCGGGCTCGTCGGGATCGAACTCTTCCTCCGGCCGGACGGCGGCGTCCCGGAGGCCTTTCTGGTACGGCTCGACGTGGACGGTGGTGACCAGGTTCGGTAGGTGGGCGTGGATCGCGTCCTCGACGTCCGCCACCACGGCGTGCGCTTCGTCGACGCGCGTGGCGCCGTCGACGAACACGTCCACCTCCACGAAGCGCGAGCGGCCCGACCGGCGACTGCGGAGGCGGTGCCAACCGAGGATGGCGTCGTGCCGCTCCAGCGCCTCCAGCACGACCTCCTCCTCGCCGGGCGGCAGGCGCTCGTCCATCAGGCGGCTGATCGAGCCGGCCGCCAAACGCACCCCCTCCCGACCGATCTGGGCCGCGACCACGAGGGCCACGACCGGGTCGAGGCGCTGTACGCCCGTCACGGCCACCGCGGCCACGCCGAGGATCACGCCGAGCGACGTCCACACGTCGGTCCGCACGTGGCGCGCGTTGGCCCGAAGGGCGGCGGAGTCGAGCCTGCGAGCCTGCCGAAACAGCCACCAGGCCAGCCCCCCGTTCGCTGCGGCCGATCCGGCCGCCAGCAGCAGTCCGGGACCCAGGCGCACCAACTGGGGAGGGTCCGCCAGCCGCACGATCGCCGCCACGGCGATCAGCACGGCCGCCAGCACGATCAGGCCCGCCTCGAAGGTGCCGCTGAGGTCCTCGATCTTCTCGTGGCCGTACGGGTGATCGAAGTCGGGCGGGGTACGCGCCAACCGCACGGCGGCCAGCAACGTCACGCCCGCTACCACGTTCGCGACCGACTCCGCCGCGTCGGAGGCCAGTCCGACCGACCCGGTCACCAGCCACGCGAGCACCTTCACCGCCAGGATCGCCACCGCGGCGACCAGCGCGATCACGGCGACGCGTTGATGCCGCCGTCGCTCCCGGTCGGCCGGGTCCGCGCCGCCCGAGCGGTCGCCCGGCGCCGGGCGGGTCACGCGTCGCCTCGTGCACCGCCCGTCGGAGGAAGCTCGTCGTCCTCGCCGTCGTCCTCCGCATCGTCGTCCTCGCCGTCGTCGCCGGAGAGGATGTCGTCGATCGAGGCGCCGGACGCCAGCAGCTTCTCCAGCTCGTCGCCCTGATAGTCGGTGACGGTCTCGGCGATCAGGTCCGTGGCGCGCGTCGCGTCCTGCTCCGGAACCAGCACCACGGTGGTCCCCACCCGCGACGCACCCAGGTGGGCGTAGACGTCGTCCAACGGATCGGCCGGACGGACCACCGCCACGAACCCCTCCTCCTCGAGAATCGCGGCCGTCATCTCGGCCAGCGGTTCGGCCGGGGCAACGTCGACCACCGTCCACCGATCGCCGTTCAGGAGGATCACGGCGCCCAGCAGACCGTCCGGCGTGAGCCCGCCTTCGCCGCTCACGCCGG
>JBBDSD010000285.1:0-5158 GCA_040905065.1 Trueperaceae bacterium
ACGACGCCGAGACGGGGCCGGCTCTCGAACAGGCTCCCGAATACGCCCTGCAGGACGAAGGTGAGCACGATCGGCATCGCCACGGCCCACAGCACGATCCCCGAACGCGGCCCTCCACGCAAGTCCTTCGCCACGATCGCCCCGACGCGCCTGAGGTTCACGCCGACGCCACCCGTCGGGCCAGCACCCAGCCGCCCAGCGCGAACAGGGCGAGCGACCAGAGCGCTCCGGTGGCGAACGGGACGGCCAGGTCGCCGAAGCCTAGACCGAGCGCGCCGGCGCCGTGGATCGCCTGCACGACCCCGTGGCTGGGGAGGACCTGGATCCAGGTCGACACGCTGCCGGGGAACAGCAGCGCGAACGCCGGCAGCGTGAGCGGGATCAAGAAGCCCACGCCCAGGAACAGCGTACCCAGGAAGTCGCGCCCCGCTGCGCCGGTCAGCAGCGCTACGCCGGCCATCAGGACCGAGCCGAGCGCTACCGCTGCGAGCAGCGGAAGCACGTTCGCGTCGAACGAGCGCGTGACCAGGAGCAGCAACGTCGCTTGCGAGAACGCCAGCGCGGTGCCGGTGACGCCTTTGGCCACGATCACGTCGAGCACCCGCGCGGGCGTCGCCAGCACCGCCGCGACCGTGCGGGACGACACTTCCGCCGCCAACAACGACGCCAGCGCCAGCGACTCCGTCAGCAGCACGAAGAACGCCAACAGCGGGCGCATCCTCTCGCGCAACGGAAGCTGCGCTCCGGACCGATCGGGGCCCAGCACGAGCGCGTCCGCAGCGGGCAGCGTCACCGGCAGCGGCGAGCCGCTAGCGGCGAACGCCGCCTCCCGCACGGCGGCGGTCAGCGCCCCCTGCAGCTCGGGCGGGACGGAGCCGGCGACGTGCAGCCGCACCGTCGGCTCGCGTCCGGTCAGGGCGGCCAGCAGGAAGTCGGCGGGGAACGCCAGCCCGATCGTTACCGGTTCCGCGCGGTCGCCGTCCGGCGCGGGGCGACCGTCGTCGATGGCGCGGGCCAACGACGCTTCGTCGGCGAACGGCACGATCCGCGGGCTGTCGGCCCGAGCGTCGCCCGCCAACGACGCCAGGTCCAGCACCGCCGCCAAGGCGGGGGGCGCGACGCCGATCGTGACCGACTCGTCCACCGTGGCGGGCAGCAGCCAGTACACCGCGGCGAACACGATCAGCGCCAGCGGCGTGAGCACCATCCACAAGCGGTCGCGCGCGAACTCGGTCAGGTCCTTGCGCACGATGGCGCGGACCATCCTGGCGTGCACCCGCCCGGCGCGGATCACGTCAGGCCGCGTCCGGTCATCTCGACGAACACCGTCTCCAGCGTGGCCTCTTCGGTGTGCACCGTGAGCAGGTCGACGCCGGCCGTCGCCTGGGCCAGGCGCTGCGAAGCGTCCGGTCCGTCCAGTGGCACCACCACCTCGCGCACCAGGCCGTCCTCCCGGAAGCGGATGCGCACGTTGCGCTTGCCGTGGCGCAGCTTGAGGTCCTCGGGCGGTCCCTCGGCGTAGATGCGCCCTTCGTGCAGGAACACCACGCGATCGGCGAGCTCGTCCGCTTCCCACATGTCGTGCGTGGTGAGAAGCACCGCCGTGCCGTTTGCGGCACGCTCTCGGATCAGGTCGCGGATCGTGCGGGCCGAGGTGGGGTCCAGTCCGTCGGTCGGTTCGTCCAGGATCAGCACGTCCGGGTCGTTGATCAGGGCGCGCGCCATCATCAGCCGTTGCCGCATGCCCTTCGAGTAGCCGGACACGCGGTCGTGACCCCGCTCGCTCAGGCCCACGCGCGCCAGCAGCCCGTCCACGTCCGGACGACCGATGCCGAACAGGCGCGCGAAGAAGAGCAGGTTCTCCGCGCCCGACAGCGACGCGTACAGGTTCTTCTCTTCGAAGCCCACCCCGATGCGGGCCTGGACCTCGGAGCGGCGCTTGGTGACGTCCATGCCCAGCACCCGCACCTCGCCCCCGCTCGGAAGCAGCTGGCCGGTGATCACCTTGATGGTGGTCGACTTGCCGGCGCCGTTGGGGCCCAGGAAGCCGAGCACCTCGCCCGGAGCTACGGCCACGTCGATGCCGTGCAGGGCGATTCGGTCGCCGTACGCGAAACGGAGGGCGCGCACGTCCAAGGCTAGCGGTCGTGGACCGGTTCGCGGCGCGCTACCGGTTCGGGTCGTCTCGGTCACGGCACGCATCGTACGACCGGACGCGGGCGTATCGTGGCGAACGACGATGAGGCTTCGATCGTGACGTCCGACCTTCGCATCGCCCGCGACGAGCACGCCAAGGCGACCGAAGGCTGGCGCGAGCTGGCGTGCGGCCTGTCGCCGGCGCAAGGATCGTGGCGGCCGGCGCCGGATCGGTGGTCGCTGGCGCAAGGTCTCGATCACGTGGGCATCGTGAACGGGGCCGTCGCGGCGAAACTCGCGAAGGCCGTAGACGACGCGCGCTCGCGCGGCCTGGTCGCGCCGGGACCGTTCCGCTACGGACCGATCGGCCGCTGGTACCTGGCCGCCGTGGGTCCGCAGGGCGGCTGGAGCGTGCGCGCTCCCGGACCGTTCCGCCCCGCCGACGCGGAGTTGGGCCTCGCCGAAGCGATGGATCGGTTCGAGGCGGCCCAAGAGGGGTTCGACCGGGTGTTGGACGGTGCGGAAGGGATCCACCTGTCGCGGGTGCGGGTCTCGCTGCCAGCGCTTCCGTGGCTGCGCCTGCAGCTCGGCATCTGGCTGCTCGCGCTTCCGCAGCACACCCTGCGGCATCTGGAGCAGGCGCGGCGGGTACGCGACGATCCGGGGTTTCCGGCGGCGTGACGCGTCCCGCTGCCGAGCCCGACGCGCTACGCCAGGTTGGTGCCCGAGCGCGTCCAGGCGCCCAGGCGACGCCGCACCTCCACGATCTGCCCGACGTGGTACGCGCCGTGATCGATCGCCAGCAGGAGACCGCGCAGGTAGGTGCGGCCGTCGCCCCACGGGACCCGCGCCGTCAGGTCGATCGATCGGTCCTTCGCAAGGTCGATTAACGCCGCCCGGTCGTGCACGAACGCGTCGACCGACGCCTGCCAGGCGCCCGGCGTCGGTGGTACGGGATCGCTCGGCCAGTAGTCGTCCGGCCACGCCATGGGCGCAGCATCGCCGCTGGTGAGGTCGGTCCGCAGGTCGTGCTGCGCGATCCGGAGGTGCTCCACCAACTCCCAGACCGAGTGGGGCGATCCCTCGGGACGCACCCCGCGCAGGGCGGGATCCAGATCGTGCACCGCCGCATCGAAGCTGACGTGGGCCTCGGCCCAAGAAAGGGCGGTCGCGACCACGTCGCGCCACCGTTCCGTGTCGTCCGTCATGCCACGCCCTCCTGTCCGAGGTCGGAGCGGCCCACCAGCGTCAGGTCGTGACCGCTAGGTTTCTGGTAGAGCCGCAGCCCGAACTCCGGCGCGATCGCCAGCAGGTGATCGAACACGTCCGACTGGATCGCCTCGTACGTCGCCCACCGGGTGTCGTCCACGAACACGTACACCTGCAGCGGCATCCCCTCGGGGCTGGGCTCCATCTGGCGGATGATGAAGGTCGATTCGTTCTGGATGTCCGGACGTTCGCTCAGGTAGCCCGCGATGTAGGCGCGGAAGGTGCCGACGTTGGTCAGGCGCCGGGAGTTGACCGGGTGCTCGTGGGCTTCGGGGTGCGCTTCGGTCCAGCTCGCGATCTCGCCGTTTTTGCGGTCGAAATACGGCCTCAGCACCGCGAAGCGGCGAAGGTCCGTGATCTCGTCCTCGTTCAGGAAGCGGATCGTGGTCACGTCGAGCATCAGGCTCCGCATGATGCGCCGACCACCCGACGCCTCCATCCCGCGCCAATTCTTGAAACTGACGTCCAGGAAGCGGTGCGTGGGAATGACGGTGAAGGTCCGGTCCCAGTTCTGCACCTTGACGGTGTTCAGGGCGATGTCGACCACGGGACCGTCGGCGTGGAACTGCGGCATCTCGATCCAGTCGCCCACGCGGATCAGGTCGTTGCCGGTCAGCTGGATGCCGGCCACCAGGCTCAGCAGCGTGTCGCGGAACACCAGCAGCAGCACCGCCGAGGCTGCGCCCAGGCCGCCCAGGATCAGCAGCGGGTCGCGCCCGATCAGGGTCGCCACGATCACGATGGCGATCACTACGTAGACCACCAGCACGACCGCCTGCAGGTAGCCCTTGATCGGCCGAGCGTGCGCGTGCGACGTCTTGCCGTACACGTCGCCCACGGCCGCGACGAAGGCCCCGATCGCGCTGCCGATCACCAGCAGCATGCCGGCCGCGATCAGCCGCTGCACCCCGGTCACGACGCCGTCCGGCAGCAGCGGCAGGTACGGCACGCCGCTCCGCACGATCAGCAACGGCACCGCCCATGCCAGGCGCCCGAAGAAGTTCCGGTCCTGCAACGCAGCATCCCAACGGACCGCGGTACGACGCCCGATCGTCCCGAGCAGCGCTACCAGGTAGCGCCGCGTCAGCGCGAACGCGCCCCAAGCGACCAGCAGCAAGGCGGCGCCGATGACCAGGCTGGCCAACGCCGGTTGCGTCTGGAGCCAGGCGTCTGCGGCCTGGAGCCAGCCGGTGGGGAGGGTCGTGTCGGAATCGGGCATGTGGGCGGCAGCCTATCGTGGCGTCGTGGGCGGGGCCGTTCGGCGCACGTCGTGCTGCGACGCGCTGCTCACCCCTGATCCAGCGGCCGGATCAGCAGCTCGTTGATCGCCACCCGTTTCGGCCGCGTCACGACGTACACGATCGCGTCCGCCACGTCCTCGCTGCGGAGCGGATCCATGCCGCGGACCACGCCCTCGTAGCGGGTCTTGGTGGCCGGGTGCGGAATGTGGTCGGTCAGCTCGGTGGCGACGACGCCGGGCTCGATCAGGGTCACGGCGATGCCGTCGGCGTGCACTTCGCGCCGCAGTGCCTCGCTGAACCCGTTCACGCCCCACTTGCTGGCGTTGTAGCCGCCCTGCGTCGGGCCGGCGAAACGCCCGGAGACCGACGATACGTTCACCACGTGCCCACCGCCGCCCGCGCGCATGTGCGGCAGGGCGGCGCGCGAAGCGTGCATCACGCCCAGCAGGTTCACGCGGATCATCGCGTCCCAATCGTTCGGATCCGCCTCCTCGACCGGGGCGAGGAACATC
>JBBDSD010000286.1:0-2044 GCA_040905065.1 Trueperaceae bacterium
CGCAGCGCACGGGGCGCAGAAGCGACGTGGTGGCGCCGCTCGCCGCCCGGTCTACATCAGGATGCCGCCCACGCTGGCGATCAGGCCGGCGAAGATCAGGGCGACGGTGTTGATGACCTTGATCAGCGGGTTGATCGAGGGGCCCGCGGTGTCCTTGTACGGGTCGCCGACGGTGTCGCCCACGATGGCGGCCTCGTGCGCATCGGAGCCCTTGCCCCCGTGGTGGCCGTCTTCGACGTACTTCTTGGCGTTGTCCCAGGCGCCGCCGCCGTTGGACATCATCAGCGCCATCATCAAACCCGAGGCGATCACGCCGATCAGCAGCCCACCGAGCGCGATCGGCCCGAACAGGAAGCCGACCACCAGCGGCGCCACCACGGCCATCAGGGCGGGGACCGCCATCTCCTTCAACGCTGCGGCGGTGACGATGTCGACCGCCTTGCCGTACTCCGGCTTGGCGGTGCCCTCCATGATGCCGGGAATCTCGCGGAACTGGCGACGGACCTCCTCGATCACGGCGCCGGCCGCTTTGCCGACCGACTCCATCAGGAAGGCGCTGAACAGGAACGGCAGCATCGCCCCGATCAGCAGCCCGACCAGCACGATCGGGTCGTTCAGGCGGAACGCTGCCTCGCCCAGGTCCAGACGCTCGGCGTAGTCGGCGAACAGCACCAGCGCCGCCAACGCGGCGGAGCCGATCGCGTACCCCTTGGTGACCGCCTTGGTCGTGTTGCCGACCGCGTCCAGCGCGTCGGTGTTCTCGCGAACGCTCTCGGGCAGGTCGCTCATTTCGGCGATGCCACCGGCGTTGTCGGTGATCGGGCCGTAGGTGTCCATCGCCACGATCATGCCGGTCACCGACAGCATGGCGACGGCGGCGACGGCGATGCCGTAGAGACCGCCCAGACTGAACGCCAGGAAGGTCGCCAGCGCCAGCACCAGGGTGGGTGCCGCGGTGCTCTGCATGCCGACCGCCAGGCCGCTGATGATGTTCGTGGCGCTACCGGTCTCCGAGGCCTTGGCGATGCGCCGGACGGGGCGGTAGCGGGTCGAGGTGTAGTACTCGGTGATGAACATCATCGCCATCACCACCACGATGCCGACCAGCGACGCGAGGAAGAGCGTGAACCAACTCCCGCGCGTCAGCAGCTCGGTGGCGCCCGGAAGCATCGCCCAGGAGGCGAAGAAGAAGCCGACGACCGACAGGCCGGCGCTGGCGAACACGCCCTTGTACAGCGCCTTCATGATGTTGCCGTCCTGACCCAGCCTCACGAAGCGCACGCCGACCACCGAGGCGACGATCGCGATCGCGCCCAGCACCAGCGGGTAGGTCACCAGGGCCGACACCACGCCGCCCGGCAGCAGGAACCCCAGGAAGATCGCGCCGATGGCGGTGACGGCGTACGTCTCGAACAGGTCGGCGCCCATGCCGGCGCAGTCGCCGACGTTGTCGCCCACGTTGTCCGCGATCACGGCCGGGTTGCGAGGGTCGTCCTCGGGGATGCCGGCCTCGACCTTGCCGACCAGGTCGGCGCCGACGTCGGCCGCCTTGGTGTAGATCCCCCCGCCGACGCGGGCGAAGAGGCTGATCAGGGAGGCGCCGAACGCGAAGCCGATCAGCGGTTCGATCGGGTTCGTCATGCCCATGAAGGTGTCGAACAGCACGTAGAAGCCGGACACGCCCAAGAGCGCCAGCCCGGCGACCGCCAGCCCGGAGACCGCCCCGCCGTCGAAGGCGATCTTGAGCGCGCCGGGAAGCCCTTTGCGGGCCGCCTCGGCGACGCGCACGTTGGCGCGAACGGCGACGTTCATGCCGATGTAGCCGCTGATGGCGCTGAACAGGGCCCCCAGGCCGAACCCGACGGTGGTCCACCACCACTGCTCCGCCTCGTGCGCTTCGCCGCGCGTCAACGCCACCAACGCGAAGAGGGCGATGATCACGACCGCGACCACGAAGATGGTGCGGTACTGGCGGTTCATGTAGGCGCCGGCGCCCTGACGGATGGCGGCGGCGATCTCGTTCATGGTCGGGTTGCCGGTCTCG
>JBBDSD010000286.1:2054-5153 GCA_040905065.1 Trueperaceae bacterium
CGGCCTAAAGGACGCCGCGGGCCAGCAGGCCGGGGGCGACGAGAGCGCCGATCGCGGCGATCGGCACGAGGATGATGAGGAATTCCATGGAACCTCCAACGGAGTCGGGTTCGGTTCCGGATCCACGCCGCGGCCCCTCCGCGCCTCATGCCTGCCGATGCGGCGTCCACGACGTCGTCCGTCCGTAGGCGCGATGCTAGCACGGGTCGCCCGCGCGACTTCGGACCACGCTCTCGTTCAGGACCGGTCCGGATCGCCTTGGCGCGAGGGAGGATCGACCGCGTCCGCGTCGTCGGCCGGTGCGTCGGTCGCGAGCGCGACGTCGGCGTCGCTGCGGGCGAAGCGATGGCGCTCGAAGCGGTAGAACGCGGCCGGCACCACGAACAGCGTCAGGAAGGTGGACGACACCACGCCCCCGACGATGACCAGTCCGAGCGGCCGACGGAACTCCGACCCCTCGCCCAGGCCCAGCAACAGCGGCACGCTGATGATCACGACGGTGATCGCCGTCATCAGGATCGGGCGGAGGCGCAAGCGCCCGGCGCGCACCAGGGCGCGCTCCAGCGTCTCGTCCTTCTCGAGCCCCGCGATCACGACGTCCAGCAGCAGGATCGCGTTCTTGGTCACCAGGCCGATCAGGATCACCACCCCGAGCACGCTGATCACGTCCAGCGCGCTTCCGGTCAGGAAGAACAGCCAGAAGGCGCCGACCAGCGCCAGCGGCACCGTCGCCAGCAGGTACAGCGGGTAGGTGAAGCTGTTGAACTGGCTGGCGATCACCAGGAAGTTGAGCACCAGCGCCAGCGCGAAGGCGATCGGGCCGTAGAACACCAGGTCGCCCAGCAGGTCCGGCCCCACCCCGGTCCCGACGGACACGCGGTCGTCGGTGACGCCGGCGCGCGCGAACGCCTCTTCGACGTCGGTCCGGATCTGGAACTGCCCGGGCGAGCCTTGCACCAGCGCGGCCGAGAGGGTCGCGATGTAGCGTTGGTTCGCCCGGTCGATCGCGATCGGGCCCGCCTGCACCTGGAACGATCCCAGGGCGGAGAGCGGAAGCCACGACTGCAGCGCCGAGGCGTAGACCGGCACGCTCAGCAGCGCCTGCTCGTCGGTGATGCGGCGCGGGTCGATGCGGACCACGATGGCGACGTCTTCGCCGCCGGCGTCCAGCGTGCCGGCGCTGGTGCCGACGTTGTACGTCCGGATCGCCTGGCCCACCTCCGCCACCGTCAGCCCGGTCCCGGCCAGCGCCGCCCGGTCCACGACGAACACCCGTTCGTCGACCGATCCTTCGAGCGACGACGTGACGTTGCGCAGCCACGGGTGGTCGCGCATCAGTTCCCGGGCGCGCGCTTCGCGCTCCTCGAGCAGCTCGCGGTCGTCCGCGCGCAGCGTCAGGGACAGTCCGGTCTCGACCGGAACCGCTCCGCCGTCGTCGCTGCCGACCGACACGTCCGCCTCGGGCGCGAGGTCGCGCAGCAGTTCGTGGATGCTCGGGCGGAGCCGATCGGCGAGCTCGAACGAGGACACGTCGCGCTCCGCCAGGCCGACGAGCTCGACGGTGATGCGGCTCCGATCGGTCGCTTCGCCGCTGGTGAGGCCGCCACCGCCGATGCGGGCGATCACGTTGCGGACCTCGGGAAGACCGGTCAGCTCCCGTTCGACGGCGGCGGAGACCACGTCGGTTCGGTCGAGCGGCGTGCCGGGCGGCATGTCGATCGCGATGGCGACTTGCCCCACGTCCAGTTCGCTCACGAAGTTGAACTGGATGCGCGGGAACACCCAGCCCAGGCTGCCGACCAGCAGGACCGCCACGCTCAGCACCGCCAGGCTGGAGCGGGGCGTGAGGATGCGCGCAAGCGCCACGCCGTAGCGGTCGCGCAGTCCCTCGACGGAGCGGTCCACGAACCGGTGGGCGGTGTCGGCGATCGCGCCCAGCAGGTGCAGCACGATGCGCGAGAGACCGACCCCCAGCGCCACCAGCCACGGCACGGTCGCGAACATTGCCAGGGTCGCGGCTCCGTGCACGGCGGCCGTCCGTGCGCCAATGTCCAGGCCGGTCCAAGCCGAGGCGCCCGAGGCCAGCGGACCGCCCAGCATCGCATCGACGACCACGCCGATCAGCGCGGCGGCGGTCACGGCGAGGAAGGCGGGACGGCGGTAGAGGCGCACGGTGCGCAGCAGATCGCCCGGCATCCGGCGCACGGCGCCGGGAAGCCGGTCCCAGCCGGGCGGGTACGGGTCGGGCAGGTACGCCAGGCGGACGGTCAAAAAGAACATCGCTTCCAGGTAGCTGACCGCGATGGTGGCGGCCAGCGACAGCCCGAACTGGCTGAAGAACTGACCGATCAGTCCGGGCAGGAACGCGATCGGGAGGAACACGGCCAGCAGCGACAGGGTGGCGCTGAGCACCGCGACCGACACCTCGCCGGCGCCCTTGAGCACCGCCTCGATCGGTCCCAGGCCCTTGCGCCGCCAGCGGGTGACGTTCTCGGCGATCACGATCGAGTCGTCGACCACCAGGCCGACGGCGACGGTGATCGCCAGGAGGGTGACGGTGTTGAAGGTGAAGCCGAGCAGACCGAAGATGATCACCGCCCCGGTCAGGGTGATCGGGATCGCCAGCACCACGCTGAAGGTCGAGCCGAGCCGGCCCAGGAACAGCAGCACCACCAACGCCACCGCCAGGACCGCCAGGCCGGTCTCCCGGACCGTGTCCAGCACCGACGCTTCGACGAACACGGAACTGTCGTCGATCACGTCGGCGCGTACGCCGTCGGGCAGGTCGATCCCGGCCAGGCGCTGCTTCACGCCGCGCGCGGTGCCGACGGTGTTGGCGCCGGAGATCTTGCGCACGTCGAGGGTCACGATCGGCTGGCCGTTCAGGCGCGTGAACGCGTTCGGTTCGAGCTCGGCGTCCTGCACGCGGCCCAGATCGCGCACGCGTACGTCCCGGACCGGATCGACCTGAGTTTCGGCCACCTGCTCTGCGTCGATCGGTTGTTCCCGAACCGCCAGCACGATCCGTTGCCCGTCGATCACCAGCGTGCCGGCCGGAAGCGTCACCGAGCCAGCCTGGACGGCGTTCGCGACCTGTCG
>JBBDSD010000287.1:0-5093 GCA_040905065.1 Trueperaceae bacterium
CCCGACCGCCACGATGCGGTCGGGCGGTCGGTCCGGCAGGTGGGCGCGCGTGGCCGCTTCGGGCGCGGTGTCGTGCAGCGCGGTCCGAAAGACGCGGTCCAGCAGGTCGTTCACGGCGTCGCCTTTCATCCAGGTCGGTGTGGTGGAGCGGGCGTGCGTGCAGGACGAACGCGAGCGAGCGAAAGCACGGTGCAGGGTAGCCCAAGCGCGCCTAGCACAGCCCGAACTCCTGCGCGGCGTCGCGCCCGAGGGCGACGCCGTGCAGGGGCCGGAGGTGGAGGCCCGCTACGCCGGTGCGGTTCCGCGAGGTTCGCCCGCGGCGTCCTGCCGCGCCTCCGCCGCCGCGATGCGGTGCAGCACCTCGATCACGCTGTCGGGATTCAGCGAGATCGAGTCGATCCCCGCTTCGACCAGGAACTCGGCGAACTCGGGGAAGTCGGAGGGCGCCTGGCCGCAGATGCCGACCTTCACATGGGCGGCGTGCGCGTCGCGGATCAGCGACGCGATCGAGCGCTTGACCGCTTCGTTGCGTTCGTCGAACAGCTCGGACAGGATGCCGGAGTCGCGATCGACGCCCAGCAGCAGCTGGGTCAGGTCGTTCGAGCCGATCGAGAAGCCGTCGAACTTGGCGGCGAACTCGGTCGCCAGCAGCACGTTGCTGGGGATCTCGGCCATCACGTAGACCTCCAGCCCGTCCTTGCCGCGTTCCAGACCGTGCTTCGCCATCTCCGCCAGGACCGCGTCCGCTTCGCTCAGCGTGCGGCAGAACGGGATCATCACGATCACGTTGGAGAGGCCCATCCGCTCGCGCACCTCGCGGATCGCCTGGCACTCCAGCGCGAACCCTTCGCGGTAGCGGTCGTTCACGTAGCGCGATGCGCCGCGGAACCCCAGCATCGGGTTCGCCTCCTTCGGCTCGAACGCCGCTCCACCGATCAGGTCGGCGTACTCGTTGGTCTTGAAGTCGCTCATGCGCACGATGACCGGCTCCGGGTGGTGCGCGGCGGCGATGCGGGCGATGCCGCGCGCGAGCTTGTCGACGAAGTAGCGCGTCTTGTCCTGGTACCCGTGCGTGAGCTTGGCGATGGTGCGCTTGGCGTCCCGGTCGGTCAGCTGGTCGTAGCGGACCAGGGCCATCGGGTGCACCTGGATGGCGGTGTTGACGATGAACTCCATCCGCGCCAGCCCGACGCCCCTGGCCGGCAGGCGCCACCAGCGCAGGGCGGCGGCCGGATCGCCGACGTTCAGCATCACCTGCGTGCGGGTCTCGGGCAGGTCGCTGACGTCGACCTCCTCGACGTCGAACGGCAGCTCGCCGTCGTACACGAAGCCGCGGTCGCCTTCGGCGCACGAGAGGGTGACCGACTGGCCGTCCTGCAGCACCCGCGTCGCGTCGCCGGTGCCGGCCAGGGCGGGAATGCCCAGTTCGCGGCTGACGATGGCGGCGTGGCAGGTGCGACCTCCGTGGTCGGTCACGATCGCCGATGCGCGCTTCATGATCGGCACCCAGTCGGGATCGGTCATGCCGGTGACCAGGATGGCGCCGTCCTCGAACCGTCCGATCTGGTCGGCGCGTTCGATGACCTGCACCTTGCCGCTCACCACCGCGTCGCCGATGGCGATGCCGGTCACGAGCGGTTCGCCGCGGGCGTGCAACCGGTAGCGCTTGATCGCGCCGGTCTGGCGGGACTGGACCGTCTCCGGCCGGGCCTGCACGATGAACAACTCGTTCGTGCGTCCGTCCTTGGCCCACTCGATGTCCATCGGACGGCCGTAGTGCTCCTCGATGATCACGGCCCAGCGCGCGAGGGTGAGGATCTCCTCCTCGCTCAGCACCTGCGCTTCGCGCTCCTGCAGGCTGGTGTCCATCAGGCGCGTGGGGGCGGTACCGCCGCGGGTGTACACCATCTTCCGTTCCTTGCTGCCGACCTCGATCGACACGATCGGCACCACGTCCGGCTGCGCCAGCAGCGGCTTGTGCACCGCATACGCATCGGGCGTCACCATGCCCTGCACCACCGTCTCGCCCAGGCCCCAGGCGGCGTCGATCACCACCAGGTGCGGGAAGCCGGTCTCGGTGTCCAGCGTGAACATGGTGCCGGACGACGCCAGGTCGCTGCGCACCATCGCCTGCACCCCGATCGAGAGCGCCACCTCGAGGTGATCGAAGCCTTGGCTGGTGCGGTACGAGATGGCTCGGTCGGTGAACAGCGAGGCGTAGCAGCGCCGGCAGGCGTCCAGCAGGTTGCGCTCGCCGACCACGTTGAGGAACGTCTCCTGCTGGCCAGCGAAGCTGGCGGTGGGCAGGTCTTCGGCCGTTGCGCTGCTGCGCACGGCGACGTCCACGTCGCTCCTCCCGCCTCGCTCCGACATCGCTCGGTAGGCGGTTCGGATCGCGTCGGCCAGGTCGGCCGGCATCTCGGCGTGCAGGAACGCCCAGCGGATCCGTTCGCCGGTCTCGTGCAGCGCGACGCGGCCGGCGTCCAGCTCGGCGACGGCGTCACGGACCACGTCGCGCAGGTCGTTGGCGTCCACGAAGCGCCAGTACGCCTCGGAGGTGGTGGCGAAGCCGCCAGGCACGCGAACCCCCCGGTCGCCCAACCGCGCGATCATCTCGCCCAGCGACGCGTTCTTGCCGCCCACGAGCGGCACGTCCTGGACCGACAGATCCTCGAACCAACGTACGAAATCGCGCGTCACGACGCACCTCCATCCTTCCAGCCGGACCGAAGGTCCGGCGCAGATCGGCAGCCGTACGCCCATGGCAGCACGCCCGAGGCGCCACCGCCAGGGCCATCCGACCCACGACCAGCCGCCGAGACGCACCTCGCGACCGCACAGCGAGTACCGTTCGGACATGATCTTCGATGCGCATCTGCACCTGCATCCCGGCCAGGACGTGACGGTCCTGCTCCGCGCCATGTACGACGCCGGCGTGGACGCCGGGGCGATCTGCCCCGTGACGACGCCGGACGCCGACGAAGCGGAGCTCAACGCGACCGTCGCGCGCGCCGTCGCGGCGCACCCCGATCGGCTGGTGGGCCTGTGCAGCCTGCTGCCGTACGATCCCGCCACACCGGAGCGCCTGCGGGCCTACCTGGACCAAGGGTTCCGCGGCCTGAAACTGCACCCGTCGCTGCAACGGTTCTTCCCGTCGGAGGACCGCGTGCGCCCCACGTTCGAAGCGGCCGCGGAGCTGGGCGTTCCGGTGCTGGTGCATACCACGGTGGTGCCGATCCCGGGCACCCGCTCCCGCTACGACGACCCGCTCGAGATCGATGATCTCGCCGCCGACCTGCCCGACGCGATCGTGATCGCGGCGCACGGCGAGCCGCTCGGTCCGACCCCGGCGATCGCGGCGAAGCATCCGAACGTGCACATGGACACCACCTCGACCTTCGCCCGCATCTGCCGCCTCATCCCCGGGGCGGGCGAGGACGCGCTGGAGTGGATGGGCATGGTGAGCGGGGTCGAGGGTAGCGGCAAGGTGCTGTACGGCTCGGACGCCCACCCGGACCGGCCCGATCGGATCGCTTGGAACCTCGATCCGCTGCGGGCGTTGCAGGTGTCATTGGAGGCGAAGGCGGCGATCACGGGCGGCAATGCCGTCCGTCTGCTGGGCGCGCCGACGGGCGCGTGAGCGACCCAGGGAGCGGCGACCCGCGCCGCACGGCGCTGGTGACCGGCGGCGGGCGCGGCATCGGACGTGCGACGGCGTTGCGGTTGGCCGCGATGGGGTTCGACCTGGCGCTGGGCGCACTGGAGCAGGACGAGGTCGAGGAGGTGGCGAGCGAGGCCCGAGACGTGGGCGCCACCGCCTTCGCCGCCGCGGTCGACGTGGCCGATTCGGACGCGCTGGATCGCTTCGCGACCGACGCGGAGCGCGCCGTGGGCCCGATCGACGTGCTGATCAACGACGCGGGCACGATCCACCTGCCCGACGACCTGGCGGGCGCGACCCGCGCGGGCTGGGACCGCACGCTGGACGTGAACGCGCGGGGCCCGTTCCTGGCCTGCCTGCGGTTGGTGCCCGGCATGCGTCAGCGGGGGTTCGGTCGGGTGGTGAACGTGGCCTCGACCGCCGGGCTGCGCGGGCTTCCCGGGCGCCTGAGCTACGTCGCCTCCAAGCACGCCCTGGTCGGCCTGACGCGCGCGCTGGCAGCAGAAATCGCCGATCCGGGCGTGACCATCAACGCCGTCTGTCCTGGGGCGGTCCGGACGCGCCTGACCGAAGGCTCCCGTCCGGACGCCGACCGGAGCGGCTGGCTGGCGCCGGACGACGTGGCGGCGCAGATCGCCTGGTTGTGTGGACCGGACGCTGCGCGGGTGCACGGCGCCGTGATCGAGCTGGCCGACCGGACGCCCGGGGGCTGATGCGGGCGGCGTTGCGTACGCCTGCGCCGATCTCGGGGGCCGACCGGCGTACGCTGCGGCGAGCATGCGGTCCGGGACGTTCCCGCCACGCCGTACGCATCACGAACGTGGAGGCCACGACATGAACCGACTGGTGACCATCGGCCTGATCCTGATCGTGCTGGGACTCGCGGGACTGATCGTTCCGCGCATCGGCTTCACCGACTCCGAAACGGTGATCGACGCCGGACCCGTGCAGGTCCAGGCCGAACGGGAGCGATCGATCGAGATTCCCGACGTCGCTGGCGGCGCGGCGATCGCGGCCGGGCTGGTGCTCGTGGTCGTCGGGAGCCGGCGGAAGGGCGGACGCACGAGCGGGCCCGGGGGTTCGGCCGGTCGCGGCTAGACCGTCGCGACGGGTCCGTCCCCGCCGCCCCCGACCGGGAACCCGACCAGGTCGCGCAGCAGCGGCGTGGCGGTCACGATCACGTCGGACGCCCGCTGCGGCGTGCCGGGAACGCGCTCCGGCTCGCGAGCCTCGAGCAACCCGAAGAACCAAGCGAACCGCAGCAGCAGCGTATGCGCGTACAGGTCGCGCACGATGCCGGCCTGAAGGTCGGAGCGAGGCGCGTCGCTGCGTGCGAACGCCGCCTCGGCCTCCGGGACGGCACGAAGGTAGCGATCGGCGTAGAAGCGCGCCGGGCGCGGCCGCGCCCCGTACCGCGTCAGCAGGTAGAGCG
>JBBDSD010000288.1:0-5080 GCA_040905065.1 Trueperaceae bacterium
CGCCGGTGAGCAGCAGCGCGTGGGAGCTCTCCACGGTCCTCTCCGGATCCAGCAGCGACGTTTCGCGACCGCCCGGCGCGGCCCCCAGCACCAGGCCGGAGGTGACCGCGCCGCCGTCCGGCCAGAGCAGCACGGTGCAGCCGGTGCGGGCCTCCAGGTCGGTCCAGTGCCCGACGCGCACGCCGGCGACGCGGGTGACCCCGTCCGCGACCGGCACGCCGGCCCCGCGGCCGCCCGCGGGCGGCCCGGACGGGCCCGACGCGTCGCTCACGGGGTGGGATCGCCGGGTTCGGGTCCGTTCGGAACACCGGTCGGAAGTCCGCCCGGAGGCGGCCGGTTGGGATCGAGGTACTGCTCGATCTCGTCGGGGGCGACGGTGATGATCTCGAGCCGCTCCATCGGCGTGTCAGCGGTCGCTTGCAGTCCGGTGGCGGTGTCGATCGGAAGCTCGATCTCCAACGCCGAAGCGAAGCCACGGCTAGGCAACTGCGTTCCGGACAGGAAGGCGCCGCGGGTACCTCCGGAGGAGGTGATGGCTCCGGTCACGCGATCGAAGGCGAACGTCTCGATCCCTTCCGGTCGCTGGAAGGAGGTGGCGGGCCGGCCTCGCAGCGCCGCCCCCATGAAGTCGCTCCACACGTAGACCGGTTGGCGCGAACTGTTCACCGCGTCGGTGCTGCCGTCGGACAGCGTCATCGAGCCGGGAATGCTGCTGCCCTGGTCGTACCCGATCCAGACGGCGGCGGTCAGCTCCGGCGTGGAGCCCACGAACCAGATGTCCTTCTCGTCGTTCGTGGTTCCGGTCTTGCCCGCCACGGTCCGGCCGTCGATCGCCGCGCGCCAACTGAACGCGGTGGGGTTGCGGTCGTTCACGTTGCCTTGCAGCATGTCCACCATCACGAAGGCGGTGCGCTCGTCCCAGACGCGCGTTCGGCGCGGCTCCGCTTCGAAGAGCACGTTGCCTTCGGCGTCCTCGACGCGGGTGACGAAGTGCGGCTCGACCTGCACGCCGCCGTTCACGAAGGCGGTGAAGGCGCTGGCGTGCCGGAGCGGCGTGACCTCGAACGATCCCAACGCCAGCGAGGGGTACGCCTCGGCGTCGTACCCCAGTTCGCGGGCCCGGTCGGCCACCGCCTGCGCGGACGCCGCCTCCAGCGCCTTGACGGCGGGAATGTTGCGCGACAGGTTCAGGTGCTGGCGCACGGTGGCGGGACCGATGAAGGTGTCGTCGTGGTTGCGCGGTTCGTACGGCGGCTCGCCCCGCTGCTGGAACTCGGTGGGCTCGTCGACCAGCACCGTGGCCTGGGTGAAGCCGGCCTCTTCGATCGCGGTGGCGTAGGCGATCGGCTTGAACGAACTTCCGGGCTGCCGCAACGCCTGCGTCACGCGGTTGAACTCGCCCTCGCGCACACCCGGGCGCAGGCGTTCGCCGACCATCGCCAGCACCTCGCCGCTGCGCGGGTCCATCCCGACGATGGCGAGCTGCGCACCGTCCGGCACCTCGGCGTTCAGCGACGCCTCGTTCGCGGCCTGCTGCGCCTGCACGTCGATGGTCGTGGTGATCCGCAGTCCGCCCCGCCCGAATACGGCGGCTTCGCCGAACTGGTCCAGCAGCCAGTTGCGGACGGCGACGATGACGTGCCAGTTCAGTTCGCTGCCGATCGACTCCTGGACCACCACCGATTCGCCGGTGGGCGTCGCATCCGTCAGGTTCCCCTGACCGTCGTAGCTGACGTCCCAGCCGCGGGGCTGAAGCGGGTAGCGCCAGGCGCGGTCGGCGGCCTGCTCGCTGAGGGTGCCGGTGCGGACCATGCGGTCCAGCACGTTCCGCATCGAGGCGCGCGTGGTCCGGAATTCGTCGTGCCGCGCGTTCGGCGCCGGAATGAGCCGCGCCAGGTAGAGGCCCTCGGCCAGGTTCAGCTCGATCGGTTCCTTGCCGAAGTAGGTCTGCGCGGCGGCGCGGATGCCGTACACGTTGCCGCCCCAGAACACGACGTTCACGTAGCGCTGCAAGATCTCGGCCTTGGTCAGCTGACGCTCCAGCTCGATGGCGAGCATCAGCTCCTTCGCCTTGCGCTCCAACGAGCGGTCGTCGCGGATGTGAGCCAGCACGGTGTTCTTGATGACCTGCGTGGTGATCGACGAACCGCCACGGTCGCCGCTGCCGAGGAACTCCTCGTAGAAGGCGCGCCCGATGGCGGGAAGGTCGAACCCGAAGTGCCGGAAGAAGCTGTCGTCCTCGTACGCCACGATCGCCTGCAGGGCGGCAGGACTGATTTCGTCCAGCCCCACGGGAATCCGGTTGGTCGACGCCCGGTCCTCGCCGGTGACCGGCACGATCACGCCGATGCGGCTGCCGTCGCGGGCGTACACCTCGCTGGTGGCGGTGAACTCGAGCGCCAGCACCGGGGCCAGGTCGGGAAGGTCCTGCGACCAAGCCAAGGCCGCCACGGCGAACCACGCGCCGAACGACAGGAACAAGGTCAACACCAGCAGGAAGATTCCCTGGGCGATCTTCACGCCGTCCATCCTAGCAAGGGAGTCCGTGAACGCCCGTGAGAGGCCGCTGCGCGCGTCGCCGCCGCTTTGCGCGTGGGGCGGAGGATCACCAACCGCGCGACGCCATCAGCTGCTCCGGTTCCAGATCGCTCAGGTCGATGCCGACCATCGCCTCGCCCAGGTCGCGGCTGACCTCTGCCAGCACGTCCGCATCCTGGTAGTGCGTGGTGGCCTTGACGATCGCTTCCGCGCGGTGCTGCCAGGCGGCGTGCTTGGCGGCGGTTTCGGTCAGGTGCGCACCGGACTTGAAGATGCCGCTGCCGACGAACACGCCGTCGACGCCCAGCTGCATCATCAACGCCGCGTCGGCGGGCGTGGCGATGCCGCCGGCCGCGAAGTTGGGGACGGGCAGCTTGCCGTGCTCGCGCACGTAGCGGACCAGGTCGACCGGTGCGCCGTGCTCCTTGGCGTAGGTCATGACCTGCTCGGGCGGCAGCGTCTGGATCGCGCGAATCTCGCCCAGCACGCTGCGTGCGTGCCGGACCGCTTCGACGACGTTGCCGGTGCCGGCCTCGCCCTTGGTGCGGATCATGCTGGCGCCCTCGCCGATCCGCCGCAGCGCCTCGCCGATGTTGGTCGCGCCGCACACGAACGGCACCGTGAACGCGAACTTGTCGACGTGGTACGCCTCGTCCGCCGGGGTGAGGACCTCGCTCTCGTCCACGAAGTCCACGCCGAGCGCCTGCAGGATCTGGGCCTCGACGAAGTGTCCGATGCGGACCTTCGCCATCACCGGGATGCTGACGGCGTCGATGATGCCCTGGATCATGACCGGATCGGACATGCGGGCCACGCCGCCTTGCGCGCGGATGTCGGCCGGGACGCGCTCGAGCGCCATTACGGCGGTCGCGCCCGCATCTTCGGCGATGCGGGCCTGCTCGGCGTCGACCACGTCCATGATCACGCCGCCCTTGAACATCTCGGCGAAGCCGGTCTTGACGGTCGTCGATCCGATCACCGTCCGCTGTTCGCTGTCTTGGTGCTGCACGGTGGTACCTCCCCTTGCGTCTTCCCCTTGCGTCTTCGCGGGTCGCGACCGCGCCGCCCGGGCGTCGGCCTCGGCGACGGAGCGCGGTTCGTCTCCTCATCATGCCTCTCCGCGGCCGCCGTAGGGCCAACTGGCGACACCGAGCGGCGTCCCGGCGCGAACCGTGACGGTCGCGTGCGGCGATCACGCCGGCAGGTTCCGCCGGGAATCAGCCGCGACTGAACCGCACGTAGGCGTCCAGCACCTCCGCACCGGCACCGGCGTCCAACAGGGCGCCGGCCTGAGCGACGCCGTCGGGAACGTCGTTCGCCAGGCCGGCCAGGTACAACGCCGCGCCGGCGTTGACCTGCACCACGTCGCGTTGCGGTCCGTGCCGCTCGCCGCGCAGGATGGCCCGGGTCGCGACCGCGTTGTCCGACGCGTCACCGCCCAGCAGCGCCTCGCGAGGCGCCCGCTCCAGCCCCATCTCCTCGGGCGTGAACGTGCGCTCGACGATCTCGCCGTCCGGACGCAGTTCGGACACGTGGCTCTCCCCCGTCACGGTGAAGTCGTCCAGGCCGTCGCCGTGCACCACCAGCGCGCGCTCCAGGCCCAGCCCGCGCAGCACCTCGGCCAGGGTGCGGGTCAGTCCGGGATCGAACACGCCCATCAGCTGCCGCTTCGCGCCGGCGGGGTTCGTGAGCGGCCCCAGGTTGTTGAAGATGGTGCGGGCCTTCAGGTCGGCCCGGATCGGCGCCACGAACCGCATCGCCGGGTGGTACGCCCGCGCGAACAGGAACGCCACGCCCACCTCGCGGACCGCCTCGGCGACGCGTTCCGGCTTCAGGTCCAGCGTGACGCCCAGCGCTTCGAGCAGGTCGGCAGAACCGCTGCGCTTCGTGACGCCGCGGTTGCCGTGCTTGGCGACCTTGGCCCCGCCGGCGGCCGCGACGAACATGGCGGTGGTGCTGACGTTGATGGTGCTCACGCCGGTGCCGCCGGTGCCGCAGATGTCCAGCACCGGCTCGCCAACGTCGATCTGCACCGACAGGGCGCGGGCCCGCATCGCCTCGGCGAAGCCGACGATCTCCTCGACCGTCTCGCCGCGGGTGCGCAACGCCGCCAGCAAAGCGGCCGCCTGCATCTGCGACAGGTGCCCGTCCATCAGGCGCCCCATCACGGCGCGCGCGGTGCGCCGGTCCAGCGTCGCGCCGTCGAACAGGGCGCCCAGCGTGGCGGCGACGTCCAGGTCGGCCTCCATGCCGTGGTCGGTCGGGATCGGGGCAGCATCGTCGGTCACCGGGTCCTCCTCCGTTCGTTCGCTTCGGACGCGCCGCTGCGTTCCGGGCGCGGGGCGGGGCTCCGGTCCGAAGGATAGCCGACCGGCGGCGGGCCGGTCCCTTCGCGGTCCGGCGTGGCCCCGCCGGGACGGCGGGCCGCGTCGCGAGCGCCGCGGGCGTACGCCGCTTCGTAGCGCCGCACGTCGTCGTCCAGCCAGCGCGTCCACGGTCCGTGCAGCGCGAGACGCTTGGCGGCGAGGAGCAGCGGGTGCAC
>JBBDSD010000289.1:0-5044 GCA_040905065.1 Trueperaceae bacterium
GCTTCGGGTCAGGCACCCGCGCGACGCCGCGACTGCACGTCCGCCACCAGCGAGTGCACCGCATAGAACGCCACGTACCCGAGCGACAGGTAGATCAGGCCGCTGCGCAAGGCCCCGGGCTCCAGGAACAACGCCGTCATGCACGACACGCCGAAGACGCTGCCCAGGATCACGTGCAACCAGCGGGTCTGCTTCAAGCGGCTCACGTACAGGAACTTCAGGTCGGTGAACGCCAGCAGGGACAGCACCACCACGATCGCGGTGTTGATCCACGGATTCCACGCCGCCACGTACAGGTAGAACGCCACCACGTTCCAGTACGACGGGAACCCCACGAAGAACCCCTCCTCGCTCAACTTCGCGGTGGTACGCGAGAACCCGTAGGCGGAACTGAGGGCCACCACCGTCGCGAACGCCACCATCGGCTGGGCCAGCAGGTCGGCGTGCATCAGGAACAGCAGCGGCAGGAACACGTACGACGCGAAGTCCACGATGTTGTCGAGCAGCACGCCGTCGATGCGGCCCGCGGTCTCGGTCACGCGGTACTTGCGGGCCAGCGTCCCGTCGGACGCGTCGATCAGCAGCGTGACCGCCATCGCCACCAGCGCGAGCGCGTAGCGCCCGTCCAGGATCCACTGGACCGCGAGCACCACGAAGAACAGCGTGCTGGCGGTATAGACGTGGATCAGGTAGCCGCGGACCGAAGCGACGCGCCGGTGGCGGGGCGATGGCGTGTCGGTCTCCGGTCCGGACGGCGTCAGGTCGGGGCTGGGCGATGGCTGGGGCATGGGGGTCGGTATATCGCGAACGGACGGTCCGCGTCGTGGACCGCCGACACGTTCTTCGTTCCGTGCGACCATGACCGATCATGTCCGATCCTCGCTCCGATGCGGACGAGGGCGCCAACCGACGCCACGAGCACCGCACCTTCTATCGCGACGTTCCCGTGGGCGACCTGCGCCTCGCCGCACGACGCTTCGTGACCACGGTGTTCGCGAACCGGTGCCCGGCCTGCGCCGAGGGGCGGGTGGTGCGCGGCCGCTGGGAGGTCGCCTCGCGCTGCGAACGGTGCGGATCGCGGTTCGACCGCATGGAAGGCAACGAACTGATCGCGATCCCGCTCAGCTTCTTCCTGACGATCCTGATCCTGCTGGCGTTCGCCCTGCTCACGGTGCCCCGCTTCGGCTTCTTTCCCGGCCTGATGCCGACGATGGCGCTGCTGGGCGTGGGGTGCGTGCTGCTGTTGGTGCGACCGATGCGGATGCTGACCCTCTGGTTCCTGTGGCTGCTCGGCTTCGTGCACCCCGACGACCTGCCCGAAGCGGGCGTGCACCACCGACCCATCGCGCCGGGTGGCGACGTCCGCTCCGACCCGGATCGGAGCTAAGCGCCTTCGCGCGGCGTGGCCCGCATCGCCGCCAACCCCAACGCCGGTCCGATCGCCAGCGGCAGGAACAGCGCCTCGATCGGCACGCGTGGCAGCAACCACGCCAGCCCCTGGATCGCAGGCACCGTCACGGCGAACCCGACGCTGGTCACGATCGTCAGGGCCGATCCGCGGACCTCCGCCGGCGCGGCGCGCGCCACCAACGCCGAGAACTGTGGCGAGTCGCTCACCACGACCACGCCCCACGCCATCAGGACCGCCACGAACGCCCACGTCGGCAGGCCCACCAGGAACGGCGACGCCAGGCACGCCAGTCCCGACGCCACCAGGGACGCGGTCGCCACCCGCGCGCTGCCGACCCGAAGCGAGGCGTACCCGCCGACCACGCACCCGACCGCACCGACGGCGATCACCCCGAACGCCACCAGCGAGGTGGACGGCGCCTCCGTCCCGAACCGCAGCGCGATCAGGGCCGGCACGAACGCCCAGAAGGCGTACAGCTCGCCCATGTGTCCGAAGTAGCCGAGCGCAGCGCTGCGGAACGCCGGCGCACGGAAGGCGCGCCAGGTGGCCAGGGGACGGAACGCCCGGGACGGCACGCGGTACGGACCGTCCGGCACCCACGCCGCAACGGCCACGCCGCCGCAGACCGCCAACGCCGACGTTCCCACCAGCACCGCCTGCCACGGCAGGTCGTGCACGAACGCCGCCAGCAGGTGCGGGAAGGCCGTCCCCAGCACCAACGCCCCGACCAGCCACCCGAGCGCGGTGCCCAGGCCCCCCTCGAACCAGTCGGCCGCCAACTTCATGCCGACCGGGTAGACGCCCGCCAGGAAGAAGCCGGTCCCGAACCGGAAGGCGGCCAACCCGACCAGGTCGGTGGCGACCCACCCGACCGCCAGGTTGCTGGCGGCCGCCGCGACGGCCGACGCCAGGAACAGGCGCGACGGCGACCAGCGATCGGCCAGCATCGCCGCCGCGTACGCCAGCGTGCCCACGATGAATCCGACCTGCACGGCGGAGGTCAGGGCGAAGCCCGCCCCCACGGGCAGCTCGAACGCTCGCTGGAGATCGCCCGCGATCGCGTTCCCCGCGAACCAGAGCGAGGTGCCCGCGAACTGCGCGGCGATCACGACCGGCAGGATCCGACGGGGCGTGCCCCGCTCCTGCCGGCTCACGTCCGTTCGGACCGCGCCTCCCACGCCTCGTGGCCGGCGCGGTCCAGCACCTCGACGTCCGCGTCGTGCAGCGTCAGGCGCGCAGCGGCCACGTTCTGCTCCAGGTGCGCGACCGAGCCGGTCCCCGGGATCGGCAGCATCACCGGGCTCCGGCGCAGCAGCCACGCCAGCGCGACCTGCGCGTGCGTGGCGTCCAGGCGCGACGCCACCTCGTCCAGCACCGTGCCGGGACGCGCCAGCTCGCCCGCCGCCAACGGGTACCACGGCAGGAACCCGATCCCCTCCCGCTCGCAGTGGTCCAGCACCGCCTCGCTGTCGCGGCGGACCAGGTTGTACAGGTTCTGTACGGTCGCGACCGGGAACCAGGCGCGGGCGGCCTCGATCTCCTCGACGCCCACTTGGCTCAGGCCCAGGTGCCGGATCAGGCCCTCCTCCTGCATCTGGCGCATGACGTCGAACTGCTCGTCGCGGGGCACCGCCGGGTCGATCCGGTGCAGCTGCCACAAGTCGAGGGTCTCGACCCCCAAGCGCCGCAGGCTCATCAGCACGCACTGCCGCAGGTACTCGGGCCGACCGACCGGCTTCCACACGTCCGGCCCGTGCCGGGTCAGTCCGCCCTTGGTGGCGATCACGGTGCCGGGATAGGGGTGCAGCGTCTCCCGCAGCAGATCCTCGCTGACGAACGGACCGTAGCTGTCCGCCGTGTCGATCAGGGCGACGCCCAGCTCCGGCACGCGCCGCAGCACGCGGCGGGCCTCCTCGCCGTCCTGCGGCTGGTCCCAGATGCCGGGGCCGGTGACCCGCATCGCTCCGAACCCCAAGCGGTGGACCGGCAGGTCGCCGCCCAGGCGAAAGGTTCCGCTGGCTCGCGCATTCGGTTCGCTCATGACGTGCTCCTTTCGGTGAAGACGGTACCGCGACCCGGCCGGGTCGACCGACCGGGTCCGCACGCGACGCACGCCACGGTGGCGGATCGCGACGCCGCGCGCTCGATCAACGAGCCTGCTCCTCGCCACGATCGTGCGCCGGCGCCGGAGCGGGGGACAACGCCGACACCTCGCGCCGCATCGTGTCGGACAGATCGAAGCTGCCCGCATCCAGCGACGGACGCAACTGCTCCACGTCCCGCGCGCCCACGATCGGCGCGGTCACCGCCGGGTGGGTGCGGACCCACGCCACCGCCAAGGTGACCGGATGCACCTCCAGGGAGCGCGCGTGCTCGGTGAAGCGCTCGGCCACGTCGTAGTAGCCCTCGTCGCCGTAGCGGCGCGCGTACATGTCGTTCTCGATCAGGCGGCCCGCCTCGGGGCGGCGGTCGCGACCGTACTTGCCGCTCAACAGGCCCCCGCCGACCGGGCTGTACGGCATGACCGCGAGGTCCTCCGCCTGAGCCAACGGCAGGATCTCGACCTCCGCTTGGCGCTTGACCAGGTTGTACATCGGTTGGACGGCCCGGATCGGGGCCAGCCCGTGCAGGGCGGAGAGGCCCAACGCCGTCGCGATCTGCCAGGCGGCCCAGTTGCTGACGGCGGGGTGCAGGATCAGCCCGCGGCGCACCAGGTCGTGAAGCGCCGAGAGCGTCTCCTCGATCGGCGTGTCGGGATCGAACTGGTGCACGTAGTACAGCTCCAGACGGTCCGTTCCCAAGCGCCGGAGCGAGCCCTCGACCGCGCGGGTCAGGTGGCGACGCGACGCGCCACGATCGTTCGGCCCCTCCCCCATCCGGCCGTACCCCTTGCTGGCCAGCACCAGGCGGTCCCGCTGTCCGGCCATCAACCGACCGAGGATCTCCTCCGAGCGACCGCCGGCGTACACGTCGGCGGTGTCGAAGAAGTCGATGCCCGCATCCAGACAGGCGGCGAACAGGCGGGCCGATTCGGCCTCGTCGGCGGTGGTGCCGAACGACATGGTGCCGAAGCAGAGGGGCGAGACGCGGATGCCGGTGCGACCGAGAAGGACGGGGTCCATGCCCCACGGTACGACAGCCCGGCCTCTGCGCGAACGCCACCCCCAAGCCTCCCGCGGGTATCCTCGTTCGCATGAACCGTTCCGACAGCGTTCGCCGCGTACGGACGGCCCTCCATCAGGTCGGGATCGACGCCGAGGTGCGCGAGACACCCGCCTCGACCCGCACGGCGCAGCAGGCGGCGGACGCGGTCGGATGCGAACTGGGCCAGATCGTCAAGTCGCTGCTGTTCCTGCTGGACGACGTCGATCCGGTCCTGATCCTGGTCAGCGGAGCGAACCGGGTGGATCCCGCCCGGCTGGGCGAAACGCTTGGGCGGCGCGTCGTGCTGGCGGACGCCGCCACCGTGCGCGACGTCACCGGCTTCGCGATCGGTGGGGTGGCGCCGGTCGGCTCGCGGCGCAACGTGCCGATCTACCTCGACGCCGACCTGATGGCGTACGAGGTCGTCTGGGCAGCGGCCGGCACGCCGAACGCCGTCTTTCCGGTCGCGCCCGCCCGTCACGCCGCCGC
>JBBDSD010000290.1:0-5038 GCA_040905065.1 Trueperaceae bacterium
GAGCGCTGGTGCGTAGGCCCGACCTGGTCGTTCTGGACGAACCGGCCACCGGGGTCGACTTTCTCGCCGAGCACGACCTGAGCCGGTTGCTGGAGCGTTACCAGCACGACACGGGAGCCACCATCGTCATGGTCACCCACGATCTGGCCGCGGCACGTCACCATGCGAGCGACGTGCTGGTGCTGAACCGCATGGTGCACGGGTACGGCCCTCCGGAGGTCACCTTGCGAAGGGACTGCCTGGAACGCGCCTACGGGCACGTCGGGCACGATCACGGACCGGTGCTGATGTGATCCAGGAACTGACCACCATGCTGGAGTTCGGATTCATGCAACGCGCCCTGCTCGGTGGGGCCGTGATCTCCGTCATGGCAGGCCTGCTGGGCGTGTTCGTGGTCCAGCGCGGCCTGTCGTTCCTCGGGGACGGCCTGGCGCACGCCTCGTTCGGCGGGATCGCGTTGGGTGCGCTGGTGGCGTACGGCGCGTCCAACGTGGCTTTCCTGGAGCAACCGCTCTGGGTCGGCTTGCCGTTCACGCTGCTGGCCGCGCTCGGCATCGCTTGGGTGCGCGACCGTACCGACCTGTCGAGCGACACCGCCATCGGCGTCGCCTTCGCCGTCTCGGTCGCGTTGGGCGTCCTATTCCTGTCGCGCATCCCTCCCGATCGGGCGGTGGTGGACGTCTGGCACCTGATGTTCGGCTCGATCCTCGCGGTCGGCCCGAGCGAACTCCGCATCATCCTGACCACGGCGGCGCTGGTGCTCGTCGTCCTCTTCGCCTTGTGGAGCCGGCTCGCGTACGCCACCTTCGACGCCGAGCTCGCCGCGACGGACGGCGTGCGCGTCCGGGCGCTGGACTACCTGCTGTTCTCCGTGGCCGCCGTGGTGGTGGTGGTCAGCGCGCAGGTGGTCGGCGTGGTCCTGATGGCGGCCTACCTGGTGGTCCCCGCGGCCACCGGACGGTTGCTGGCACGCTCGCTGGCGCAGATGACCGTCTGGTCGGTCGGCATCGGCGTGGTCACGACGATCTCCGGACTGAGCGCCTCGTACCTGATCGACGTGCCCAGCGGGTCGGCCATCATCCTGGGCCAAGCCGCGCTGTTCGCGGTCGCCATCGCTCTGCCGCGTCGCTGAGCCTTGCAAGGCCGAGCCTCGCGCCGCGGGCCCTCGACCCGATCAATCGCTCTCGCGGGGCACGTCCTCCGTCGTGTCCTCGTCGTCGGACTTTGGTTCCAGCGAGGCGAGCAGCTCCGCGAACTTCGTCCGCACCTCGGCGTCGGTCTCCGGATCGGTGCGGATCTTCTCGGGCCAGTCCCGCTCGAACCCTTCCGAACGCAGCTTGGGCGTCCCGTCCACCACCCAGGTGGGACCGCCCACGGCGTCGTCGATCACCTGCACGTCCCGTTCGGGATCGATGTTGTTCAGCATCGTCCACATGCAGTCCTCGAAGTCGGCCGGGTCGGTCTCGTGGTCCAGCACCGCGATCCAGCGCACGCCCAGCGCCGCCGTCTGTCGCGCCGCCCACTCGCCCAGGTGGCGACCCTGCTCCGCACGACGCTTGCGGGTGGTGATGAACCAGAACCCGTCGCCGTTCTGGTGCTGCGCCTGGATCTCGCCGTGCATCGGCAGGTCCTCGTCCGCGACCGTCGGACCGGGCGTCCAGATCTCGCCGGCGCCCTCCTCCGGATGCTTGGTGGTGCCGTCCAGGATCAGCTTGCTGCCGTAGCTCCAGGCGCGGCTGGCGTGATCGAGCACGTCGATCGGACCTTTCGCGAACTGCTGGTCGGTGCCGGGCCTCGCGCGCGCGATCACGTGACGCCAGAACGCGGCGTGATCCTGCGGCGCGGCGTCCGGATCGTCGGCGACCAGTAGGACCTTGGCGAACATCATCTGGCCCAGCCCCAACAGGCCGTTGGCGACCTTGTAGGCGTGGCCCGGGTAGGCCTTGCGGATCACCACGTTCACGAGGTTGTGGGCGATCCCCGCCGGCGGCATGTGGTAGTCCCGAATTTCGGGGAGGATCAGCTGCGCCGGGGCGAGGAACAGCCGTTCGCTGGCCTCGATCAGGTAGGCGTCCTCCATCGGGGGGCGCCCCACGATGGTGGCGGGGTACACCGGTTCCGAACGCATCGTGACGGCGGTGACGTGGAAGGTGGGGTACAGGTCGGCCAGCGTGTAGTAGCCGGTGTGGTCGCCGAACGGCCCCTCCGTGCGCCACGGCTCTTCCGGATCGACGTAGCCTTCCAGCACGATTTCGGCGTGCGCCGGGATGTCCAGGTCGACCGTCACGCCCTTCGTCAGTTCCAAGCGACGCCCGCGCAGCCATCCGGTGAGGGAGAACTCGTTGATGCCCGGAATCGGGGGGAGCGGCGCGGTGGCCGCGTAGGTGAGCGCCGGATCGCCGCCCAGCGCCACCGCGACCGGCAGCGTCGTGCCGGCCTTGCGGGCGTTCTCCAGGTGGCGCGCGCCGGTCTTGTGACGCTGCCAGTGCATCGCCGTCGTGTTGGCATCGAACACCTGCATGCGGTACATGCCCACGTTCACGTCGCCCTCGATCGGGTCGCGGCTGACCACCAACGGAAGCGTCACGAACGGCCCGCCGTCCTTCGGCCAGCAGGTCAGCACCGGTAGACGCGTCAGATCGACCTCGTCGCCACGCAGCACCACCTGCTGGACCGGAGCGCGGCGGACCCGCTTCGGGGGCAGCGACCCCAGCTGCCGCAGCTTGGGCAGGTTCGAGGCGAGGCCCATCAGGCCGCCCCCGACCTGCACGTCCAGCAACGAACGGACGCGGTCTCCCAGGTCGTCCAGCCGCTCGACGCCCAACGCCCAGGCCGTGCGGCGGCGCGTGCCGTACAGGCCGATCACGAGCGGCATGTCGCGATCCACGACGTTCTCGAACAGCAGCGCCGGACCGCCGCGCTTGACGACGAGGTCGGCGAGCGCCGCGATCTCGAGCTCGGCGCGGACCGGCTCCCGGATCCGAACCAACTCGCCCTTCGACTCCAGGAACGTTAGGAAGCGCTGCAGGTCGAGGAACATGGAGCCATGCTACCCATGCGCGCCGCTCGCACCCGCACGACGCGTCACGGTTGAGCGTGGCGCGCTCGGGTCAGAACAGGCGCGTCGCGATGCGGGCTCCGGCCAGCCAGGTGGCGATCGCCGACCCGAGGGTGGCCCCGAGGAACACCAGCAACGTCCGGGCCACGCGGTTCGCGTACCAGCCGCGCAGGCGCGTCGTGTCCCGCCGCAGCGTGGCGAAGTCGCCGACGCTCGGCTTGCGGCGCCACAACTCCAGGCCGGCCGCGACGAAGCCCGCACCGATCGTCGGGTTCAGGCTCGTGAGGGGTGCCGCCAAGGTGGTGCCGAGGATCGTCACCGGATGCGCGGCGGCGGCCAAGGCTCCGAGGCCGCCCCCGAGCGCGTTGATCCAGACCCAGTCGCTGAGCAGCTGGCGACCCAGGTCCGGGTCGCGCACGAAGCCGATCACGAAGCCGGTCACGATCAGAGCCACGATCGCCCACGGCACGATCTGCCGGACGCGACCGGGCGGCGGGCGCTGCGCAAGTCGCCCGATCTCCGCGGCCGGAGGTTCGGACGGGGGCGCCTCCAGGATCGCGCGAATGCCGGCCAGGTGGCCCGCGCCCACGATCGCGAGCAAGCGAGGAGGCGACGCCGTCGCCTCGTCTCCCGCCTCCCGGTCGGCATCGCCCGACCCCGACCCGGACGCGGTCGCGGTGTCCGGAGTCCGCTCCCCCGTCGGGTGCATGCGCTTCGCGAGCGTCACGACCTCCTGACGGAGGCGCGCCGCCATGTACCGGTCGCGCTCGGCGATCAGCGGTTCGTAGAGGTGCTTCGAACTTTCCGCGAACTCCGCGAAGGTGGCTTCGAGCACGTCGCCGTCCTTGAGCCGCTCGATCTCGGCCTCGTCGATCTTCTCGCGCGACAGCACGCTGGCGATCAGGCCGCCCACCAGCTCGATGCGTCGCCACCAAGGCACGTTCCGGTACACCCGCGCCAGCGTCACGCCGATGTCGCGATCGATCAGCGAGAGCGGCACGTCGGCCGCTTCGGCAGCGGCGATCGCGTCGCGGAACTCTTGCCCCGGCTCGATCCCCATCTGGTCCGCCAAGCGCTGCTGGAAGGCGCCCAACGCCAGGTTCGCCGCCATCGCGCCCGCCTTGCCGGAACGAAGCACGGTGAACAGGTCGGTGCGGTGCATGGCGTCGGGGTCGACCAGGGCGGCGTGGCGGCCGGCGTCCAGCTCGATCGCGACCGCATCGAAGCGGCCGGACGCGATCCGCTCGCGGACCTCGTCGGCGCTGGCGCGGCTCACGTGCGCGGTGCCCAGCAGCGTCACCTCCACGCCGCCCACGTCCACGACCGCGCTGGGCCCTGCCGGTCGGTCGGTGGCGTCCTCGCCGACCGACGTCGGGGTGGCGGTGCGGGCGTCGTCGTCGGTCGATGCGGATGGGGTGCCGGCGTCCATGACCTCCGAGTCTACCTGCGCGGAGCGGGACGCCGGTCGCGGGGAACCGGTACCGTGCGCGCATGAACGTCCGTGCCTCGCAGACGCCGCCGGCCGCCCCGCACGGAAGCCTGGCGCGGCAGGTGGCGTGGGCGCGGATCTGGCTGCCGGTCGCCATCGTCGGCGTGGTGCTGGCGCTGGAGCTTCTGATCGTTCCGCGCCTGTCGGACGCGGTGGGAACGTGGTTCCGGATCGCGTTCTACAGCCTGGCCGGGCCGGCCGCCACCGCCGGGACGTTGTCGTGGATCGTCGTCGAGGTCCGGGCGCGTGAGCGTGCGCAGGACCAGCTCGCCGCCACCTACGCCGAACTGCAGCAGAGCCACGAGATGCTGTCGGTCATCCAGCAGGTGACGGAGAGGTTCGCGGCTGCGCGCGATCTGGAGGAGGCGGTCGACGCGGCCGTCCACGGTCTGCGAAAGGCGACCGGCGCGACCGGCGTCGCCGTGTTCCTGGGCGAGAACGTCGAGGAGCCGGCGGGCAGCAGCGGTCTCGACGCAGCTGCGGCAGCGGCC
>JBBDSD010000291.1:0-713 GCA_040905065.1 Trueperaceae bacterium
GGTCGATCACGAACCTTGCGTTCGCGGCCGTCACCGTCGCCGTCGCCGTCACCTTCGCGTTGGCGGGGTTCCAGGACACGTCCAAGCCTCCGCGGAGAGTTCGCGGGCGGCGCCCGGAGGAAGCGAGACCCGACCGTCCGGCGCCGCAGGAGCAGCGCTCCCCTGCGGCCCCGAAGCGCGACGCCGATCGTGGCGCGCGCCGGGACGGCGGCGCGGGCGACGACCTGCGCTCCGGCGGAGGCGACGCGGCGTCCGACGCGCCTTCCGACCGTTCCTGACGAACGCACCGGCGCCCACCGGACGAGGCCGGGCCTACGCCCGCGGTAGGCTCATCGGCGACATGCGATCGTCGACACCGCCTCCTCCGACACGGCCCTATCCGATGCAGCCTCCGGCTCCCCCCGCCCGAGCGGCCCGCGCTTTCGCGCCCGCCACGGCGCCCGCTTCCAGCGAGAACGTTCCGTGCTCGTGAGGGATCCCCTTCCCGACGGCACGCGTGCGCACCTCCCGAGCTCCACCACGGCGCGGGCCGCCCTGCGGCGCAAACTGCACGATCTGTACGCCTCCTGGGGCTACCGTTCGGTCGAGGTACCGATGCTGGAGCGCTACGACGCCGAGCATCCGCGTGCTCGGCAGGCGTTCGCCTTCCCTGATCGCGACGGCGGCCTGCTGACGTTGCGCAGCGACTTCACGCCCGCCGTGGGGCGCCCGGC
>JBBDSD010000291.1:723-4979 GCA_040905065.1 Trueperaceae bacterium
GGGGGGGGGCGTGCCGCGCCACGCCTGGCCCACGTTGCGCGACCCGGACGCTTCGCCCCGCGCCGTGCGCCTTCAGGTTGCCGGACCGGTCTGGCACGCCACCATGCCGGAACTGGCACGGACCCGGGAGTTCACGCAGATCGGCGTGGAGCTGATCGGCGTCCGGCATCCGCGCGCCGACGCCGAACTGATCCACCTGGCGCGCGAGTCGGTCCGGACGGTCGGTCTCCGACCGCGCGTCGAGATCGGCAGTCCCGGCTTCGTGCGGGCGCTGATGGACGAGGCCGGCGTACCCGAAACGGCGCGCGCCGACCTGGCCGACGCGATCGATCGCAAGGACCTGACCGACGTCGCCGAGCGCACCTCTTCTGCGGGAGCGCGCGGAGCGGCGGCCGACGCGTTGCTGGCGGTGCCCGACCTGTACGGGGGGACCGAGATGCTCGCGCGAGCGGAAGCGGTCGCGACCGGCGAAGCGTCGCGCGCCGCCCTGCGGTACCTGAGCGGCGTGCTGGACGAGTTCGAGGACGCCTCCGAACTGATCCTCGACCTGGGCATGGCCCGTCGACTGTCGTACTACACCGGCGTCACCTTCCGCGCCTACACGGTCGACTTCGGCCAGCCGCTGCTGGGGGGCGGCCGCTACGACGGCGCGCTGCTTCCGTACGCGGCCGGCTTCGCGCTGGGGCTGGAGCGCCTGGCGTCGGCTCTGCCCGAGGCCGATCCTCCGGGTCGTCCGAGCGTCGCCTCGTTGGACGATCACGCCGCGCGCCTGCTGCGCGCGGCGGGGATCGCCGTCGTGCGACCGTTCGCGACCGACCTGGACGACGCGCGCCGCGAAGCGCGCCGCGACGGTACGCGCTGGTTGGTGACGCCCACTGGCCTCGAGGCGCTCGAGGACGGCGCCAGCGATGCGGAGCGGGCCCGCCTGCGCGGCTTGCTGGAGGGCGACGATGCCTGAGGGGTACGGGGCACGAAGCATGCGACCGCTGGTGGTCGCTCTGCCCAAGGGCCGGGTGTTGCACGAGGCGTTGGCGGCGCTTCGCGACGCCGGGCTACCGCTGCACCTGGACGGAGGCGAGCGCGTGCTGCGGCACGACGGCGACGGTGGCTCGGTGCTGGTGATGCGCAACGCCGACGTCCCCGTCTACGTGGACCTGGGCGTCGCCGACGTGGGGGTGGTGGGCAAGGACGTGCTGCTGGAGTCCGGCAGCCGTATCTACGAGCCGGTCGATCTGCGGTTTGCCGCCTGCCGCATGTCGCTGATCCGGCCGATCGGTGCGACCGGGCCGGTGCGTCGCATCGCCAGCAAGTACCCGCGCGTGACGACCGACTACCTGACGCGGATCGGCAGTCAGGCGGACGTGGTTCCGCTCAAAGGCAACGTCGAGCTGGCCTGCCTCACGGGACTGGCCGACGCCGTGGTGGACGTGGTCGAGACCGGGGCGACCCTGGCGGCGAACGATCTCGAGGAGGTCGAGCGCATCGCGTCGTCCAGCGCGCGCTTCGTGGTCAATCGGGCTGCACTGAAGCTGCGGGCGGACGAACTGGCGCCGTTGATCGCTCGGCTGCGTCGGGGCGCCGAAGCCATCGGATAGGGTGGTGCGCATGACGGACTCCCCTACCGACCGCGCCGACGACGCCGCCGGAGACCGCTCGGTCCCCGACTGGATCGGCTCGGCGCAGGCCGAGCTGGTGCGCCAGCGACTCGCCGGGTGGCTGATCCACGACTTTCGTGGCAGCAACCCGTTTGCCGACCGCTTCCTGAACACCGCCGCGCTGCACCTGAGCCGTCCGGTGTTCGCGCTGATCCCCGCCGACGGCCCGCCGATCGTGCTGGTCAGCGTTCTGGAGGCGGGATCGTTGCGGATGCCCGGCTTCGAGGTGCGCGCCTACGCCGGTCGCATCTCGCTGGACGAGGAGCTCCGGCGCCTGCTTCCCGACGGCCCGATCGCGATGGAGACGTCGCCGCGTGGCGACCTACCGTACGTGTCCGTGGTCGACGCCGGCACGATCGAGCGACTGCGCGACCTGGGCGCGAACGTGGTCTCGTCCGCCGACGTGCTGCAGACGTTCGCTTCGTGGGACGAGGTCCGCGTCGCTCAGCACCACCAGGCGGCCCGCACCGTGATGGAGGTGCTGGAGGACGCGTGGACGCTGCTGCAGGAGGAGACGGCGGCGGCGCGCGAGATTCGCGAGTCGGACGTGCAGGACCGGATCGCCGAGGGGTTCGACGCTCGAGGTCTGGTCTACGCCCACCGCGCCATCGTGGGGTTCGGTCCGAACGCCGGCGATCCGCACTACGCGCCCCGCCGAGGCGAGGATCGGGCGTTGCGTCCGGGCGATCCGATCCTGATCGATCTGTTCGCGCGCTTGCCGCAGGACGGAGCACCGTACGGCGACGTCACCTGGATGGGCGTCTACGGGCCTGCCGATCCCGCCTTCGAGCATGCGTTCGAACGGGTGGTGGCCGCGCGCGAGGCGGCCGTGGCGCTGCTGCGGACCGCTGCCGCGGAGGGACGCGAGGTGGAGGGGCGCGAGGTCGACCGCGTCGTGCGCGACCTGCTGAGCGAGGCGGGGTTCGGCGACGCCTTCGTGCACCGGACCGGACACAGTCTGGGGTCGGTTCACACCCACGGCGAGGCGGTGCACTTCGACGACTTCGAGACGCGCGACACGCGCCGTTTGCGGCCCGGCATCGGCATGACGATCGAGCCCGGCGTGTACCTGCCGGCGTTCGGCGTCCGCAGCGAGCTGAACCTGGTGATGCGGGCCGACGGTCCGGAGATCACCACCGGTGAGCAGGTCGACCTGGTCCGCATCCCGATCGGACCGCACCATGCCCACGACCGCGACGTCGGTCGCGGGCACGGCTGAGCGCCGGAGCCGATACGGATGGCGACGGCCCTGTGGGTGGTCGGCGACTACGCCTGGGACGTGCTGATCCGGACCAACGCCGAGCTGCTGGCCGGGGGCGACACCTTCGGCGAAGTGTCGATGGTGCCCGGCGGTTCGGCAGCGAACACGGCGGTGTGGGCGCGGCGTTGCGGGCTGGCCACGACCTTCGTCGGCAAGGTGGGTCGCGACCGGCTCGGCGACCTGGCGGAGGAGGAACTGACTCAGGAGGGCGTGCGGGCCTGGCTGGTGCGCAGCGATACGCACGCTACGGGCTCGGTCGCGGTGTGGATCGATCACACCGGCCAGCGATCGATGGTGTCCGGCAAGGGCGCCGATCACTACCTGTTGCCCAGCGAACTGCCTCGCGACCAGCTCGCGAGCGCCGACCACCTGCACCTGTCGGCCTGGTCGTTCTTCGGCAATCCGCCCCGCACCGCGGCGCGGGCGGCCGCTCGCCTGGCGAAGGAGGGGGGCGCGACGACGTCGCTCGATCCCGGAAGCTTCCAGCTGATCGAGCAGGTGGGCGTCGATCGCTTCGTGCGCTTCACCAACGATCTGGAGATCGATCTGCTGTTTCCGAACCTGGACGAGGGCCGCGTCCTGTCGGGCGAGCGTGCTCCGGACCGCATCGTGGCGGCCCTGGCCGAGCGGTACCCCGGTACGCGCGTGGTGCTCAAGCTGGACGCCAAGGGGGCGTACCTGCTGGACGAGGACGGTGCTGGCGTGGCCCTGCCGCCCCGCGCCACGCGACTGCTGGACGCGACCGGGGCGGGCGACTCGTTCGCGGGTGCCTTCCTGGCGCACTGGACGCGCCACGGCGATCCGGTGGCGGCCGGTCGGTTCGCGAACGACGTCTCCTCCTGGGTAATCGAGCACCTCGGCGCCCGTCCGGAGCCGGACGCGCGCCTGTGGCGCAGGATCGACCGCTTCGCGCTGCCGAGCGACGGCGACGACGGAACCGATCCGGAGGCGAGCGATCCGGAGGCGAGCGATGCGTGAGCCGGACGGCGCCGGCCCGCCCCTCGATCTGCTGGTGGTGGGTGCCGGCCTGGCCGGCCTGACGGCGGCCCGCACCGCGCGGCGGGCAGGACGCCGCGTGGTGGTGGTCGAACGCTCGGCGTCGATCGGCGGCCGAACCCGCACCGAGCGCCTCGAGGACGGCACGCTGTTCGACGCGGGCTTCCAGGTGCTGTTCCCCGCCTATCCCGCCTATCGGCGCCAGTTCGGACGCGACGGTCCGGAGCTGCTGCCGGTCCCGCCCTCGGCGGTGCTGATGGACGGTCGCGGTCCGGTCGAGCGGATCGGCGATCCATTGCGGGACCGGGTGCTATGGCGCAGCGTGCCGGGGTGGACCGCTCTGA
>JBBDSD010000292.1:0-4972 GCA_040905065.1 Trueperaceae bacterium
TCTCCAGCCAACCGCAGGCTGGAGCGCAGGTCGAAGCGGTCGCCGACGAGGCGACCGCCAAGCGCGTCACCGAGGAGCGCAAGAATGCGCGCAAGGACGAGGAGCGCGAGTCGATCGGGCGCAAGAACGTCACGCTCGCCGACCTGTTCGCCAAGCAGCGCACCACCGTCATTCCGCTGATCCTGCGCGCCGACACGCAAGGCACCCTCGAAGCGCTCAAGGGCGTGCTGCAGCGCGAGTCGGAATCGACCGACGAGGTCGAGCTGGACGTCCTGCTGGCCGACGTCGGCGCTCCGACCGAGTCGGACCTGCTGCTGGCGTCGACCGCCGACGCGCAGGTGATCGTGTTCGGCGTGAACCCCGCCGGAAGCGTGATCAAGTCGGCCGAGCGGCAGGGCATTCCGCTCAAGACGTACAAGATCATCTACCAGCTGATCGAGGACGTGCAGCGCCTGATCCGCGGCCAGATCGAGCCGGAGTTCGAAGAGAAGGTCATCGGCCACGCTGAGATCCGCGCCGTGATCCAGGTGCCGCGCAGCGGCGTCATTGCCGGTTCGTACATCACCGACGGCGTGATGCGGCGCAACGCCAAGGCGCGCCTGGTCCGCGACGGCAAGGAGGTCTACAAGGGCAGCATCGCCAGCCTCAAGCGCTTCAAGGACGACGTGCGCGAGGTCACGCAAGGCTTCGAGTGCGGCATCAACCTGCAGAACTACGGCAACGTCCGCGAGGGCGACGTCATCGAGGCGTACGAGATGGTCGAGATCCCGGTCGCCTGACCGGCGCGTCCTTCGGCTCCGTCCCCCGCACGCGCCGGCGGGCGTGGCCGCGATCCGCGACGCTCGGGTACCATGACCCTCGTGCGCATTCCCCGCTCCGCAGCACCCCGGCACCACCACGCGCGACGTCTCGCCGCCACCTTCGCCTCCGCCGTGCTCTTGGTGTGGCCGCTGGTGGCGGCGGTGGTGCCGATGGGAGCCGCGGACGCCACCACGCCCCTGTTCGGGCCGGGCCTGAGCGCGGACGCCGCGCGCGCCACCGTGCCGGCCCCGACCGACGACGCCGGCATGACCGCACCGCCGCTCGCGCTGTTCTGGACGTCCAAGGCGACCGTGCAAGCCAATCCTGCCGGGCAGGGGTCCACGGGCGCGGTGGCGCGATCATTGCGCGCCCGCAGGCCGTCGCACAAGCGTCCGAGGCGCGAGCGTTCGCCGCGCGACCGGCGCGACCGCGTGCAACGGTGGTACGCGCGCCGCAACCTGGACGGCGGTTGACGACCCGGGAACGCCCCCGGCGGGGCGCGCAGCGCGCGCCCTTCGCACCCCGAGCCCAAACCATCCCGACAGCCTGACTCCGCACGTGCCGGCCGAACCGCGGCCGACCGTGCCCCCTTCCTAGGAGACCCATGACGCAACGTGCCTTCACCGGACTGCTGATTCTCGCCGCGGTCCTCGCCTCGATCGCCTACCTGTGGCTGCCGTGGGAGCCCGACAGCGAGTCGCTCAAGCTGGGCCTCGACCTGCAGGGCGGCCTGCGCGTGGTCCTGCAGGCCGAGATCGACGAACCGGTCCTCGAGGACCTGCAGACCGCCCGCAACATCATCGAGAACCGCGTGAACGAGTTCGGCGTGGCCGAACCCCTGGTGCAGACCAGCGGCGACAACCGCATCGTGGTCGAGCTTCCCGGCCTCACTTCCGAGGACCAGGACCGTGCGCTGGACCTGATCGGGCAGCAGGCCCAGCTCGAGTTCGCCCTGGTCCGCCAGGGCTCGAACGCCATGGCCACGCAGCAACTCACGCTGGACGACCTGGAGGAGACCACCTTCACCGGCGAGATCATCCGCACCGCTAGCGCCGACCTCAACCGCACCCCCGGGACCGCCATGGGTCCGATCGTGCTGTTCGAGATCCTGCGTGAATACGCCAACGACTTCGGGAGCTTCACCGGCACCAACACCGGACGCCGCATGGCGATCGTGCTGGACGGCTCGATCATCACCGCCCCCACGTTGCAGTCGCGCATCTCCGACTCCGGGCAGATCACCGGCATCGGCGACATCGACGAAGCGACCGACATCGCGCTGGTACTGCGGTCCGGCAGCCTGCCGTTCGACCTGAACGTCGAAGAGGTGCGCGCCATCGGTCCCACCCTGGGACAAGATTCGGTCCGCTCCGGCACGACCGCCGCCCTGATCGGCGGCGCGGCGGTGGTGCTGATGATCCTGGCGTTCTACGGCCCACTGTTCGGCGTGGTGCTCTCGATCGGCATCGGCGTGGCGCTGCTGTTCGTGTTCGGCGTGCTGGCCGGTCTGGGCGCGGCCCTGACCCTGCCCGGCCTGGCCGGCCTGGTCCTCACGATCGGTGCCGCGGTCGACGGGAACGTGATCAGCTTCGAGCGGATCAAAGAGGAACTGCGCGAAGGGCGCGGGCTGCGCCTAGCGATGAAGCGCGGCTTCGGCAACTCGCTCTCCGCCATCATCGACGCGAACGCCACCACGCTGCTGGCGGCCGGCACGCTGTACCAGTACACCAGTGGACCGGTGCGCGGCTTCGCCATCACCCTGGCGATCGGCATCGTGGCCGCCGTGTTCGTGAACACCGTCATCGTGCCGTGGATGCTGGATCTGCTCAGCCTGCGCATCTCGAAGCCGCGCCTGCCCAAGGGCTTCTACGCCAAGGGCATCCAGTTCCGCTTCGTGAAGCGCGCCCCGATCGTGATGGGCATCTCCGCCGTGCTGGCATTGGGCGCGATCGGGGTGGTCATGGTCAAGGGCCTTCCGCTGTCGACCGACTTCACCGGCGGCAGTTCGGTGCTGCTGCAGACCGAGGAACCGCTCGAGATCGCCAACGTTCGCAGCGCCATCGCCGGACTGGACTTCGGGGGCATCACCGGGCAGGGCGCCACCGTGGTGGCGGTCATGGACGACACCATCCGCGGTCACCTGGTGAACGTGCGGGTGGGCCTGACCGGCGACTCGGACGTGGCGGATCAGTTCCCCAGCGCCCTGGCGGAGGCGGTCGATGCGCAGGTGCTGCAGGCCGACTTCGTGGGGCCCGCCGTCGGCGCCGACCTGCGCCAGGCGGCGGTGCTGGCGGTGCTGGTGGCGATCGCGCTGATCCTCGGCTACGTCTCCTGGCGCTTCTGGCCCACCTGGATCGTGGCCGTCGCCGCCGTGGCCGCCGCCGTGCACGACGTCGGCATCACGCTGGGCGCGATCGATCTGATGGGCGCTCAGTTCAGCATTCCGGTCCTCGCGGCCATGCTGTTCGTGGTCGGCTACTCGCTGAACGACTCGATCATCATCGCCGACCGGATTCGCGAAAACCTGCGCAAGGAGCGCGGCCGCAAGTACGACGAGATCGTCGACCTGTCGGTCAACCAGACCCTGTCGCGCACCGTGATGACCTCCAGCACCACGCTGCTGCCGGTCGTGGCCCTGCTGCTGTTCGGCGGGAGCGTGCTGCGCGACTTCAGCCTGACGCTGCTGATCGGCATCGGCGTGGGGACCTACTCGAGCATCTTCATCCTGGCGCCGCTGGTCGTCTGGTTCAAGCTGCGGCAACGCGAAGTCATGGTCCGCACGGCGAAACGGACCGCCTGAGCAGCGGCGACCTCAGGTCCGCTTGGTTCCAGGGCGCCCCGGCTTCGGTCCGGGGCGCCCACCTTCGTACCGGCTTCGTAACGCGTCGCGCCCGGCGCACCGGCCCCGGGCCGGGCCGGAACGGCGCGTCGCCTCAGGGTGCGCCGGTTTCGAGTGCGCCGGTTCCGAGTGCCCCGGTTTCGAGTGCGCCGGCACCGGGCTCGTTCCAGGCGACCTGCCGCACGACGGTGCCGTCCCACGACAGCACGGCGCGCCAACGCCCTGCCCGGTCGCGCGCCACGTCGCTCGGGAAGCGCACCCGGACGGTGCTGCCGACCTGGGCCCACGCCAGCCAGACGCTGGCCGAGGCCACCTCTCCACCGGCCGGCGGGAACCACTGCACCGCCAGGAAGCCGTCGTGCGGCAACTCCTCCAGGCGGAAGGTGACCGTGGGGGCTCGCACCGCACGCACCTCGTGATCCTCGATCCGGACGTCGCGCAGAAGCAGCGTCGGTTCGATCTGCGGTAGCTCCGACGGGACCGGCGGCAGGTAGAGCGGCGTGCACGCCACCGCGACCAGCAGCAGGACGGCGGCCGCGCCCCACGCAGGCGCCCAGCCAGGAGCCCAGCCAGACACGGTGCTCGTCGCGTCCCCGCGACGCCGCCCGTGCACCCGCGCTCGCCCGATGCCCCTCACGGCCACGGCCGTTCCGCCGCCGCGATCGCCACGGCTGCCGCCGTGAGCGGCGCCGTTTCGGCCCGCAGGATGCGCGGCCCTAGCCCGATCGGGACCGCGCCCCGTTCCGTCAAGGTGCGAAGTTCCTTGTCGTCGAAGCCGCCCTCCGGTCCGGTCACGACCGTCAAGCGGTCGTCGACCGGCGCACGCGCGTAGGCGTCGGCGACCTCGGCCACGTGCCGCTCAGCGGAGGGATCGGCCACCCAGGCGACACCCTCCCACGCCCAGGTAGACAGCGGTGCGGGCTCGTCGACGACCGGAACCACCGCGCGGCCACACTGCTTGGCCGCCTCGTCCGCCACCCGCCGCAGGCGCGTCAGCTTCGCGGCCGACAACCGTGGCACGTCGGCCCGGCGGGTGAGCAACGGCGCGATGCGGACCACGCCCAGTTCGGTCGCCTGCCGCACCACGCCGCTCAGCTTGTCGCCCTTCAGGAGCGCCACCGCGACCGTCAGGCGGACCGGCGCCTCCCGGTCGCTCGGGCGCGGTTCGCTCAGCACGACGTCGACGCCGTCGTCGTCGATCGCCTGCACGGCGCCGTCGGCCAAGCGGCCGCGGCCGTCGAACGCCTGCACGGGGTCGCCGACGCGGACGCGCAGCACCCGCGCCAGGTGGTGCGCTTCGGCGCCTAGCAGGCACGCCCGCCCCGGCGCGAG
>JBBDSD010000293.1:0-4943 GCA_040905065.1 Trueperaceae bacterium
CGGAGCTGCGGGCCCGGCGGTCCCAGGCGGCGCCGTGGTCCCCGACGAAATCCTGATCAGCGTCACCAGCGACCCGCCCGGCGCCGAAGTCACCGTCGACGCCTTCCCGCTGCCCGGCGTCACGCCGATCGCGGGCGTGCCGGTCTCCTCGCGGGACGAGCGTACCGTACGCGTCACGCGCGACGGCTTCGAGCCGTTCGAAGCCGCCTTCGACATGACCCGCGACCGCGACATCGCCGTCGTGCTGGAGCCGCTCGGGACCGACGTTGCCGGAGCCACGGCCGCCACGCCGGGCAGCGGCATCGTGCTAGAGGTGAACGAAGCCACCTGGCTCGAGGCCTATCAGAGCCCCAACCGGAACGATGGCGACCGGCTCGTGTACACCACCGCCCAACCGGGCGAACGCTTCGAATTCCAACGCCCCCTCTACCTGCACTTCGGCAACGCGCCCGGGGTCGATCTGTTCGTCGACGGCGAGCCGGTCTCCACCATCGGGGACGGCGGTGCCGTGACCGGCCAGTCGTTCCCCGCCGACTGAGCACGAGGGTCGTTCCGTCGTCGAGACCGGGGCGCGCAGGCAGGGGGCGCCGATCAGGAGGTCGCCCGTGCCGCACCGCACCACTTCGCACCGCACCACTTCGCACCGCACCGCCGCGCACCGCACCGCCGCGCACCGCACCGCCGCGCGCCGCAACGACGCGCGCGCTTCGACCGGGTCCGACCGACCCGCCGCACGACTCGCCAAGATCGTGGTCCTGCTGGCCGTCGCGACGCTCGCCTGCACCGCGCTGGCGCGGTTCGAGTGGCGCGATGTCCGCCAGCAGGTCGACATCCGACCGGACGGCACCGTCGACATCGAGGACGAACGCACGCTCTGGACGAACGACGACTTCGGCGAAGCGTTCCTATGCATCGAGCACGGACCCGACGTCACCGTCACCCTCCTGGACGGCACCGGCCCCACCAGCCCCGGACCGGACGCCCGCGCCCGCACCGCCGCCTGCGAAAGCGGCGCCGCCGGCACCGAGCTCATCATCGACCAGACCCAGCGCGTCAGCGAACGCCGTGTCCGCTTCCACTACCGCCTCGACGGCACCGTCGACGTGCACGACGACGTTGCCCAGTGGTACTGGAACCCCTACGGCCGCAATAATCCCGTCGCCCTCGGCTACCACCTCACCGTCACCACCCCCGCCCCCGCCGAGTAGCCGTACGACGCCTTCGTGTTCCGGTACGACAACCCCGAAGAGCCCACCGTCCAGCTGAACGACACCCGTGACCGGCTCGAGGTCCGCTTCGACCGCATCCCTGCCGGCGACGGCGTCGAAATCCGCTACCTCATGCCCCCAGGCCCGTTCACGGCGGACAGCGACGGCCGCGATCAGTTGGTCGCCTACCTCGAGGACACCGCGCGCGCCGCCAACCTGAACGTCCCCGGAAGCCCTACCGTCCGCATCGACGGGCCCCGCACCATCGGTGGCGGCAGCTTCGATCTCACCGGCACCACCCGTCCCGGCGACGCCCCCGTCACCCGCGTCACCGCCACCCCGCGCGGCGGTAGCGAGGTCGCCTGCGAAGGCACCGAAAGCTTCCGCTGCACGCTCCCGACCCTCGGTACCGGTACCACCCCCGTCGAGGTCCTCGCCTACGCCGAGAACGACAAGATCGGCTTCGTCACGCACCGCGTCGAGCGGATCGGCGCCGCACAGCGCGTGCGCCGCCATCCCGCCACGGCCGTTCCGGTGCTGGCGGCGCTGGCGTGGCTGATCTGGCAGGTGGTCGCCGCGTGGCGGCGGGTCGGTCGCGAACCGAACGTGCAGGAGATGCAGTACCCGTTCGAGCCTCCCAGCGACCTCTCGCCGCCGGGCGTGGCCGTGATCCGGCACCAACGCTACGCCGGCCAGAGCTCCAGCGAAGCGTTCTCCTCCGCTCTGATGGAGTTGGCGCGCCTGCGACGGGTGCGCTTCGAAGGCGAAGGGCGCAAGTTCGAGATCCACGTCCCGGACGACGCCGGCGACGAAGCGGACGAGCCGAGCGATCCGGATCTGGCCGCCGCTCATCGCCACCTGCGCAAGGCGGCCGGTGCCGCCAAGCGTGGTGCGGCCAAGAACGCGTCGGTGGTCGACCTGAAGGACCTGCAGCGCTACGGCCGGCGCAACAAGAACTTCGTGAAGTCGTGGGCGAAGAAGGTGCGGTCGCGCGTCGAGGAGACGCGCGGCGGTCCGTTGATCACCCAAGAGTCGAAGAAGACCACCAACCGATGGGCGCTCAGAAGCTTCCTGGTCGGAGCCGGAGCGTTCGCGTGGGGCATGTGGGTCGCTGCCGACGTGGCGCAGCTGCTCTCGTTCGTCGGGGCCGGGGCGAGCGTGGTGGTGCTCATCGTTGCCAGCCAGGCGCTGCCGGCGTGGCGACCGGAGATCGCCCGGGAGGTGGCCGGCTGGCGCGGCTTCCGGCGCACGCTCAGCGACTACACCATCATGAAGGACGCCCCCAACGACTTCTTCGAACTGTGGGACCAGTACTTCTCGTACGCCGTGGCGCTCGGCGTGGCCAGCAAGTTCCTCAAGACGCTCGAACGCGTCGCCCCGGAACGCGGCATCGAGCAGAGCACCCTCACCCGCCGCGCCGCGTGGATGGGCGCCGCGGCGGGCAGCGCCTCGGACCTGGCGAGCGTGGCACGCGCCGCGTCGTCGGTGTCCAGCGCCCTCTCCTCCGCTTCGAAGTCCGCCAGCTCCGGTGGTTCCTCCAGCGGTGGTGGAGGCGGCGGAGGCGGCGGAGGCGGCGGAGGCCGGTGACCCGCCTTCTGGCCGCGTGCGGCGCGGTGCTCGCCGGGCTCGGCGTCGCCGCCGGCGCCTTCGGAGCGCACGCGCTGGACGACCTGCTGTCGCCCGCGCGCATGGCGACGTTCGACACCGCTGCGCACTACCAGCTCCTGCACGGCCTGGCGCTCGCGTTCGTCGCCACCCGCGGCGACGCGTTGCGTCCAGCCGCCACGCTGCTCCTGATCGGCACCGTTTTCTTCTGCGGCAGCCTCTACCTGCTGGTCGCGACCGACGTGGGGGCGTTCGGCGCGCTCGCTCCGGTCGGGGGCGGTGCCCTGATCGTAGGGTGGGCGCTGACGGCGCGAGGGCTCTGGGCCACGGCCACGTAGGCGCGAGGTCCACCACGCCGCGACGGCCGGGACCGTGCGCCCCGTACGATGCGGCCGGTACCATGCGCAGCGTGTCGCGCGTCGTCGGTCCGGCCCCCTCCGCCCTCCGCGTGGTCGCCGTCCTGGTGGCGGCGATCCTCGCCATCAGTTTCGGGTCCATCTTCGCGCGGCTGGCCGACGCCCCCGGCGGGGTGGTCGCCTTCTGGCGCATGGTGTTCGCCACCGCCCTGATCGCGCCGGCGGGCCTGCGCGGCCTGCGCGCCACCCCCCTCACGGCGCGCAACGCCTGGCCCGCCGGCCTGGCGGGGGTGCTGCTCGCCGTCCACTTCGCGACCTGGCTGACCTCGCTCGAACACACCACCGTCGCCGCCAGCGTGGCGTTGGTGTCCACCATGCCGATCTGGGTCGCGGCGCTGCGCCTGGCGTCGGGTGTGCCCCCGACCCGCGGCGCCGCCTTCGGGCTGGTTCTCGCCGTCGGCGGTGGCGCCGCCGTCGGGTTCGGCGATCTGGGGGCGGGTCGCGCCTCGCTGTTCGGCAACGCGCTGGCCCTCGTCGGTGCGATGGCCGTGGCCGGGTACTTTTTGGCAGGGCGGCGCGCCCAGGCGGCCGGCCTGTCCACCAACGCCTACGCGCTGGTCGCCTACGGCGTGGCGTCGCTGGTGCTGCTTCCGTTGCCGGCGCTGCTGGGGTCGAGCTACCTGTCCTGGTCCGCGTCGACCTGGCTCTGGCTGGTCCTGATCGCCGTAGCGCCGCAGCTGATCGGGCACGGTGGACTGAACTGGGCCAATCGCTGGGTCGACCCGACGTTGGTCGCCACCGTCGCCCTGCTCGAGCCGCTGGGCGCCGGCTTGCTGGCGTTCGCGCTCTTCGCGGAGCAGCCGGGTGCGCTGGTGCTGGCGGGAGCTCCGGTGATGCTGATGGGGGTGGCGCTGGTGATCCATCACCGGCGACGCGATCCGCCTCCGGTGTCTTCGGAGCCGCTGGAGCCGTCGGCCGGTACGCCCAGTGGCCGTGGAACGCGCTCCGATCTGCTAGGATAGAGGGCGTGAACGTGGCGGCGCACCCCCTTCGCATCTTCGCATCTTCCCCGTGCAGCGAACCGACCGTGCCCCACCACCCCCTACCCCAGCCCGTTGGCGACGTCCATCGGACCGGTCCCGACGCCCTTCCGCCCGCTCGGCGGCAGAGCGGGTCCGGTCGCTGCTAAGGAGCGCGCGTGGAAAAGAGCAGCAAGTCCTTCAAGAACGGCGATCAGGTGGTCCTGCCTCCCTACGGGGTCGGAATCGTCGCCGGAACGACCACGAAGTCGGTGGCCGGCACCGATCTACAGTACTACCAGGTCGACTTTCCGAACGGAACGTCCCGGGCGTACGTGCCGGTCGACTCTCCGCAACAGGCCGGCTTGCGTGCCGCCCTCACCGACGACGAGGTGCAGGCGGTACTGGAACGCCTCTCGAACGGACGCATCAACCTGCCGAAGCAGTGGGCGGCCCGCCACCGCCGCGTGACCGACATCCTCACAAGCGGCGATCCGTACCAGATCGCCACGCTGGCCAGCGAACTGCGTCGCTGGGATCTGGAGCGCGGCCTGCCCGACCTGGACCGCCAGGCGTACCGTCGGGCGCTACGGCTCCTGGCCGGTGAGATCAGCGCCGTGCTGCACGTCAGCACCGACGAGGCGCGCGCCATGATGGACGTGAGCGAGGACGAAGTCCTGAACTGAGGCGACCGGTCCGTCCGATGCCCTCGTGCGGGGGGAACGACGCGTCGTTCCCCCCGCACGAGGGCATCG
>JBBDSD010000294.1:0-4923 GCA_040905065.1 Trueperaceae bacterium
CGGAGAGCGCGATCGTCTCCGGCGTCCCCGACCGCTTCGCGAGCGCGTGGCGCAGGAGCTCGGGCGCGTCGCGCTTCACGAACAGTCGCGTCTCGAAGTCCAGACCGGCGTTCAGGCCCAGATGCTCGTGCGTGGGGCGGGCGTAGCAGTACACGCACCCGTGCTCGCACCCGCGGTACGGATTCAGGCTCACGTCGAAGCCCACGTCGGGACTGGCGTTGCGGCTCAGGATCGTGCGGGAGGCGTCGACCTGCACCTGCGTGGCGGACCGCACGTCGCTGGGCTCGTGCGCGTCGGGATCGATCGTGCGCTGATGGCGGTCGAACCGGTTGAGGGGCGTGATCGCGGTGCCGCGACCGATCGGCCTGCGGCGAGCGTCGTCGCGATCGTCACGCCCCTCGCCCATCGTCAGGACCGGGCGCGCCCCACGCGCTTTCGCTTGCCGGTCTTCGTGGAGGCCGCCGGCGTATCCGATCCGGCCCGTGCCCCGTCGCCCGTCCCGCCCTCGACCTCCGCCACGGCGTCTTCCAGCAGCTGCCGATCGAACTCCGCCACCTCGCCGTCCAGCACCGCGTCGATCTCGCGGATCCGGTCGCGCAGGCGTCCCGCCTTCTCGAACGCCAGGTCGGCGCTGGCGACGTACATCTCCTGCTCCAACAGTTCGCGGTGGCGCAGCAGGTCGTCGCGCGCCTCCTCGCTCAGCGAAGCGGGGGCGGTCAGCGGCGCTTCCTCCTCGACCACGCCGTAGCGCAGCACGCCGCGTACCGCCTTCTGGATGGTGGCGGGCGTGATGCCGTGCGCTTCGTTGTGCGCCACCTGCTTGGCGCGGCGCCGATCGGTCTCGTCGATCGCGTTGCGCATCGCCTCGGTGACCACGTCGCCGTACATGTACACCTCGCCGTGCACGTTGCGGGCGGCGCGACCGATGGTCTGGATCAGGCTGCGCGGGTTGCGCAGGAAGCCGCTCTTGTCGGCGTCCAGGATGCACACCAGGCTGACCTCCGGCAGGTCCAGGCCCTCGCGCAGCAGGTTGATGCCGATCAGCACGTCGAAGCGGCCCAGGCGCAGGTCGCGGATGATCTCCTGGCGCTCCATGGCGTCGATGTCGCTGTGCATGTACCGCACCCGGACCCCCTGGTTCGCCAGGTGCTCGGTCAGGTCCTCCGACATCTTCTTCGTCAGGGTCGTGACCAGCGTGCGCTCGCCCGCCTTCGCCCGCTCGCGCGCGGCGAACATCAGATCGTCCACCTGCCCGCGGGTAGGCTTGACGGTGATCTCCGGATCGACCAGGCCGGTGGGGCGGACCACCTGCTCGACCACCTGGTCGGCCTGCTCCTGCTCGAAGGTCCCGGGCGTGGCGGAGACGAACACCACCTGCCCGACCTTGCCCCAGAACTCGTCCAGCATCAACGGCCGGTTGTCGATCGCGGCTGGCAGGCGGAAGCCGTAGTCCACCAGCGTGGTCTTGCGCGCGCGGTCGCCGTTGTACATGCCGCTGATCTGCGGGATCATCTGGTGGCTCTCGTCCAGGAACACCAGCGCATCGTCGGGGAAGTAGTCGAGCAGCGTGGTCGGCGTCTCGCCCGGCTTGCGGCCGTCCAGGTAGCGGCTGTAGTTCTCGATCCCTTTGGTGGTGCCCAGGGTGCGCAGCATCTCCACGTCGTAGCGGGTGCGCTCCTGGATCCGTTGCGCCTCCAGCAGCTTGCCGTTCGCCTCGAAGTGCGCGACGCGCTCCTCCAGGTCGATCTCGATCTGGCGGCAGATCGACTCCAGCGAATCCTCCGGCATCGTGTAGTGGCTGGCGGGGAAGACGGTGGTGGCGTCCAGCTGCGCGACCGGGTCGTTCGTGACCGGGTGGAGGATCGAGAGGCCGTCGATCTCGTCGCCGAACAGGTCGATGCGGATCGGCTTCTCGTCGTGCGCGCCCCACACGTCGATCAGGTCGCCCTTGCTGCGGAACGCGCCGGGCGTGATCTCGACGTCGTTCCGGTCGTACTGCATGCGGATCAGGCGGCTCAGCAGGTCGTCCCGATCGATGCGCATGCCCTTGGTGAGCAGCAGGTTCTTGCGCTTGTACTCCTCCGGCGAACCCAGGCCGTAGATGCACGACACCGACGCCACCACGATCACGTCGCTGCGCGTCAGCAGGCTGCGGGTGGTCGAGTGACGCAACCGCTCCAGCTCCTGGTTGATGTTCGCGTCCTTCTCGATGAACAGATCGCGCGCCGGCACGTACGCTTCGGGCTGGTAGTAGTCGTAGTAGCTGACGAAGAACTCCACCGCCGCCTCGGGGAAGTACTCGCGGAACTCCGACGCCAGCTGGGCCGCCAGGATCTTGTTGGGCGCCATCACCAGCGCCGGTCGTTGGCTGCGTTCGATGATGCGGGCCATGGTGTGGGTCTTGCCCGACGCCGTCACGCCCAGCATCGTCTGGAAGCGCAGTCCGTCGCCCAGCCCCTCGGTCAGCAGGTCGATCGCCTTGGGCTGATCGCCGGCCGGACGGTAGGGGGCGTGAACGGTGAGCGGCATCCGTCCAGGGTACTCCCCGCACCGAGCCTCGGCCGTCGCCCGGACCGTGCTACCGTTCCTCCGATGACGCACCTGCGCCCCCGGAAGGCCCGTCCGTCCGGCCGCGTTCCGCACGTCCCTCACGGCATCCGCCAGGACGAGATCGGCAGCGAGCGCGCCGGCGAGTACGCGACCCGATGAAGACCTTCTACCTGATCGACGGGCACGCCCAGATGTTCCGGGCGTACTACGCCCCGTTCCGCGAACTGACCGCGCCCGACGGTCGACCCGTCAAGGCGGTCTACGTCTTCACGCAGCTGATCCTGAGCCTGCTGGCGAAACGACCGGACTACCTGGCCATCGCCTTCGACGTGGGCGACGACAGCACCTTCCGCAAGGCGGAGTACGACGAGTACAAGGCCAACCGCGACGAGTCGCCCGAAGACCTGGCGGAGCAGTACCTGCTGGTGCGGCTGATCCTCGAGAAGCTGAACGTCGCCGTCTTCGAGCAGCGCGGCTACGAAGCGGACGACCTGATCGCCACCATCGCCAAGCGCCTACCGGACGACGTCGAGCTGCGCATCGTCAGCAAGGACAAGGACCTCCACCAGGTGCTTACCGAGCGAGTGGGCCTGTACGACCCGAAGGACGACGCCACCCTGTTCGGGCCCGACCTGCTGCCTGCGAAAGGGTACGCGCCGGAGCAAGCGGTCGAGATCCAGACCCTGGTCGGCGACCCCACCGACAACGTCCCGGGCGTGAACGGCATCGGCGTCAAGACGGCAGCCAAGTTGATCCAGCAGTACGGTAGCGCCGACGCCGTGTTGGCCGCCGCTGACGAACAGACCCCCAAGCGCCGCGAGAACCTGCTGGCCGCCCGCGAGATCGTGCCGATCACGCGCCGCCTGGTGACGCTGCTGAATGATGTGCCGATGGCGTTCGACCTGGAGGCGTGCCGTCGCCCGACGCCCGACCGGGAGCGCGTCAAGCCGATCTTCGACGACCTGGGGTTCCGCACCTTCGTCGAGCAGCTGCCCGGCGCGAACGACGGTGCATCCAACGGTGCATCCGACGGTGCATCCGACGGGACCGCCGGCGGACCGGCCGCTGCCGGCGCGGAGGAGGCGCTGCGCAGCGGGGGGTCCGGTCCGCAACGCTCGATGTTCGCGCGCGACGACGCCCCTTCGCAGGGCGCGGCGGGCTCCGGCACCGACCGTGCGGGGAACGGTGCATCGGCCGGTGCGTCGGGCGAAGCGCCGGCGCCGGCCAGCCACCGGGACCACGCCGACTACCGCACCGTCCTGACCGCGTCCGACCTGGACGACCTGGTCGCCGACCTGACCGGCACGAGCGCCTTCGCGGTCGATACCGAGACGACCGGCCTGCGGCCGATGGACGCCGACCTGCTGGGCGTCGCCATCGCGACCCGGGCCGAGGCTGCCTGGTACGTGCCGGTCCGCTCGGACGAGCGCGAGGTGCTGGATCCCGACCGGGTGCTGGCGGCGTTGGCGCCGTTCCTGGGCGACCCGCAGGTCGTGAAGGTGGGCCAGAACCTGAAGTACGACCTGCAGGTGCTGTGGAACGCCGGCGCCCGCGTGGACGGCCCGATCTTCGACACCCTCATCGCGGCCGCGCTGCTGCGTCCCGATCGGCGCGGGAACGGCCTGGACGCGTTGGCGCGGGACCTGCTGGGCCTCGATCTGGTCCCCACCAGCGACCTGATCGGCAAGGGCAAGAAGCAGATCTCGATGCTGGAGGTGCCGCTGGACCGCCTGGCGCCGTACGCTGCCGAGGACGCCGACGTCACCTGGCGCCTGTTCGAGCTGCTGCGAGACGAGCTGGACCGGGCGCCGGACGACCTGCGCACCCTGGTCGAGGAGCTCGAGTTCCCGCTGGTGCGGGTGCTGGCCCGCATGGAGGCGCGCGGCATCCACCTGGACGCGGCGATGCTGCACGCCAGCGCCGAGAACCTGTCGGCCCGCATCGAGACGCTGCGCGGCGAGCTCCAGGAGGCGGCCGGCAGGCCGTTCAATCCGGACAGTCCCGCGCAACTCAGCGAGGTGCTGTTCGACGACCTGGGCATGCGCGTCGTGAAGCGCACCAAGACCGGACGCAGCACCGACGCCGGCGTGCTAGAGACGCTGGCCAGCGAGAGCGACCATCCGCTGCCCGGCCTGGTACTGCGCTACCGGGAGCTCACGAAGCTGCTGGGCACCTACGTCGCCCCCCTGCCCAGCTACGTCTCCGAGGTGGACGGGCGGCTGCACGCCAGCTTCCACCAGGTGGGCGCGGCCACCGGGCGCCTCTCCAGCAGCGACCCGAACCTCCAGAACATCCCGGTCCGCACCGAAGACGGACGGCGCATCCGCACCGCCTTCGTCGCCGAGAAGGGGATGAAGCTGATCTCGGCCGACT
>JBBDSD010000295.1:0-4854 GCA_040905065.1 Trueperaceae bacterium
TCCCACGCGCTGCTGCTCACCGGCGGCAGCGCCTTCGGACTGGCCGCCGCCGACGGCGTGATGCGCTGGCTGGAGGCCCGCGGGCACGGCCAGCCCACGCCGTTCGGACCCGTACCGATCGTGCCGGCGGCGGTGCTGTACGACCTGGGCGTCGGATCGTCGCAGGTCCGTCCGGACGCGGGCGCCGGCGAGCACGCCGCCGAGGTCGCCAGCGACGGGCCCGTCTTGACCGGCCGGGTGGGGGCCGGCACGGGAGCGACCGCGTTCAAGCTGGACGGCTTCGACCGGGCGGTGCCCACCGGCATCGGCACCGCCGCGGTCCGGTTGGGCGCGGTCACCGTCGCCGCGATCGCGGTCAGCAACGCCGTGGGAGGCCTTCGCGATCCGGACGGCGACGGTGCCTGGCTGGCCGGTCGCGACCTGCCGCTGGACGCCGTCGCCGACCTGTTCGCGCCGGCCGGCACCGCCACCAGCCTGGTCGCGGTCGTCACCGACGCGCGCTTGGAGAAGGCCGCCTGCCGCGCGCTGGCGCCCGCCGGGCACGTCGGCATCATTCACGTCACGCGCCCGTCCCACACGGCGCACGACGGCGACACGGTGTTCGTGGCGGCGACCGGCGTGCACCCCTCGCCCGGCACGGCAGCGCTGGGCGTGGCGGTGCAGCGGGTGGTGGCCGCCGCCCTGCTCCAAGGTGTCCGGGCCGGTGGCGCAGCGTAGCGGACCGGCGCGGAGGTCCGGCCGTGGCACGATGCAGCGCATGACGATCGGCATCCTCGCCCTGCAAGGCGCGTTCCGCGAACACCGCCTGGCGCTCCAGCGGTTGGGCGCCACGGCGCGCGAGGTGCGCCAGCCCGCCCACCTGGACGGGCTCAGCGGCCTGATCGTGCCCGGAGGCGAATCGACCACCATGGCCAAGCTGATGGTGGCGTACGGCTTCGACCGGGCGTTGCCCGCCTTTCACGCGAGCGGCGGTGCGGTGTGGGGTACCTGCGCCGGTGCGATCCTGGTCGCCCGCGAGATCGTCGGCCGGCCGGAGCAGCCGCGCCTGGACCTGATCGACCTGACCGTGGACCGGAACGCCTACGGCCGGCAGGTGGCGTCGTTCGAAGCCGACCTGGAGGTTCGCGGCATGGACGCGCCGTTCCGAGCGGTGTTCATCCGGGCGCCCCGCATCGCTGCGGTCGGACCGGACGTGACGGTCCTCGCCCAGTGGCACGACGATCCCGTGGCCGTGGCGTCGGATCGGGCGATGGCCACCGTGTTCCACCCGGAACTGTCCGGCGACGACCGGTTCCACCGGCTGTTCCTCGACCGGATCGAGCGATCGGTTCGCGGGACCGCGCCGACGCACGCGACCGATGGACCGTGACGACGTGGACGGGTATCTTGTCGCCCGGACCGAACCGCCGCCGGCCGACCGTGCGGCGCAGCGGCCGCCCGCCTAGCGGCGTGGGCCGGAACGGAGATGCAGCATGACGAACCTCTTCCACCTGAGCCTGGGCGAACGCGCCCCCGACATCGTGACCTGCGTGATCGAAGTACCGCGCAACAGCACCAACAAGTACGAGTACGATCCCGAGCTGGGCATCTTCACGCTGGACCGCGTCCTGTACAGCCCCATGCACTACCCGGGCGATTACGGGTTCGTGCCCAGCACGCACGCCGAGGACGGTGACCCGGTGGACGTGCTGGTGCTCACCAACTTCCCGACCTTCCCTGGCACCGTGCTGCGCGCCCGCCCGCTCGGCTTCCTGGAGATGGCGGACGAGAAGGGCCGCGACCAGAAGGTGCTGGCGGTCCCGGTCGACGACCCGCGCTACGACAACAACCGCCACATCTCTTCGATCAGCCCGCACCGCCTGCGCGAGATCGAGCACTTCTTCACCATCTACAAGGAGCTGGAGGGCAAGGAGACCCAGGTCGAGGACTGGCGCGGCGTGGAGGAGACGCACGCCATGATCCGCACCGCGCACGACGCCTACCTGGAGCGCCACCCCGAGCGGGCCCCTGCCGAAGCGTCGGCGCCGGTCTGAGGGACCGTTCCGCGTCGCGCACGGCGCGACCGCACCGGCCAACGACCTTGGCCGAACGCCGGCATCGCCGGCATCGCTTCAGAGGGCGATGCCGGCGTTGTTCTTCTCGAGCGCCCGTTCCGCGCGGTACGAACTGCGCACCAGCGGTCCGGACACGATCTCCAGGAACCCCATCGCAAGGCCGGTCTCGCGGTAGCGCGCGAAGTCGGCGGGCGGCACCCAACGCTCGACCGGCAGGTGCGCCTCGCTGGGGCGCAGGTACTGCCCCAGCGTGACGATGTCGACGCCGATGTCGCGCAGGTCGCGGAGCGTCTCTTCGATCTCGGCGTCCGTTTCGCCCAGGCCCAGCATCAGGCTGGTCTTGGTCAACACCTCGGGCCGCGCCCGCTTGGCGTGCGCCAGCACCGACAGCGTCTGGTCGTAGCTGGCCCGGCGGTCGCGCACCGGGTGAGTGAGGCGACGCACCGTCTCGACGTTCTGGGCGTACACCTCGATGCCGGAGTCCAGCACCACGTCCACGTGCTCCGTCACGCCGGCGAAGTCGGGGGTCAACGCTTCGACGGCGGTGTCCGGATTGCGTTCCTTGATGGCGCGCACGCAGCGTGCGTAGTGCGAGGCGCCGCCGTCGGGCAGGTCGTCGCGATCGACGGAGGTCAGCACCACGTACCCCAGGCCCATCATCGCGACCGACTCCGCCGCCAGGCGCGACTCGTCGGGATCCAGCAGGCCCTTGGGGTTGCCGGTCGCCACCGCGCAGAACTTGCACGCGCGCGTGCAGACCGACCCCATCAGCATGATCGTGGCGGTCCCGGCGTTCCAGCACTCCGCCAGGTTGGGGCAGCGCGCCTCTTCGCAGACGGTCGCCAAGCGGTTGCCGGTGACGTTCTGCTTCATCTCCTGGTAGCGGCCGCCGGAGGGCAGCTTGACCTTGAGCCAGTCGGGCTTGCGTTCCTGAGCGGCGGGTCGGTCGCGGCGCGCTAGGCCGCCTTCGACCGACTTGACCGTCTTCTTGAAGTCGCGGGAGTTGATCACGCGCGGGTCCTTTCCGCACTGGGCGCGGGGGCGCGCCGGGGCGTCGCGAACGGAGCAAAGTGCTCGTGCAGCAGCGGCGTCAGGCGGCGCTGGGCCTCCTCCAGGCCGATCGGGCGGCCCAGCAGTTCCGTGAGGCTGGTCACGCCCCGGTCGTGCAGGCCGCACGGCACGATGGTCTCGAAGTGGCGCAGGTCGGTCGCGACGTTCAGGGCGAACCCGTGGAACGAGACGTCCCGCCGGATCGCCACGCCGATCGCGCACACCTTGCGGTCTCCGACCCACACGCCGGCGTAGCCGGGACTGCCGAACGCGTCGATGCCGAACCCGGCGCACAGCTCGACCATGGCGTCCTCGATCGCCCGCAGGTAGGCGCGCACCCGGCGGCCCACCGGCAGGATCGGGTAGCCGACCAGCTGACCGGGACCGTGGTAGGTCACGTCGCCCCCTCGCTCGACGTCGACCAGATCGAAGCCGCGCGCCCGCAGCTCCGTTTCGGACGCCAGCAGGTGGTCGCGGCCGCCCTTGCGGCCGAAGGTGAGGACCGGATCGTGCTCGACCCAGAACATCGCCGGCGGCGCCTCACGGCGCGCTACCGCGTCGTGCCGCGTATGTTGCAGGTCCCACGCTTCGCGGTAGCCGAGGCGCCCCAGGTCCACGACCTCGTACGGCGCCGCGACCCCCCGGTTCCCCGTCGGGGCGGGGCCCGAGGTCGCGTCGGGGGTGGGAACGGGCGTGGGGTCGCTCATGGTCGTGAGCGTATCAGCGGCCGCGTTCCGGTTCCGTCGGCCTGGCGCCGATCGTGGGAACGCCGGCATCCCGTTCGTCGGGGAGGAGGTCGTCGCGAGGTAGGTCGTCCGGCGGCAGGTCGTCGGGCGGCAGCGGCATGCCGTCCTCGTCCAGCCACGGTGTCGGTCGCCCCTCGCGCCGCCTCCGTTCCGCGTCGTACGGGTGCAGCCAGCGGTACGCCAGGTCGTTGCGGGTCTGCGCGTCCAGGGCGGGCGAGCGGTAGCGCCCGGCATCGCGGCGCTGCCGTTGTGCTTCGAACAGGATCACCGCCGCCGCCACCGACACGTTCAACGACTGCACCATGCCCAGCATCGGCACGATCACGTGCCCGTCCGCGGCGTCCGCCGCTTCGGGCGTGACGCCGTCGCGCTCGTTGCCGAACACGATCGCCGTCGGGCGCAAGAAGTCGGCGTCGCGGTAGTCGATCGCGTCGTCGCTGAAGGTGGCCGCCAGCACCTGCATCCCCTGCGCCCGTACCGCGGCCAGCGCGTCCCGCACGGAGCGGTGCACCACCAGGTCCACCCACTTCTCGGCCGAAGCGCTGGTGGCGTTGTAGGTCGCCAACCCGCCCGTGGGCCGCACCGCGTGCACGGTGGGGATCCCGACCGCGTCGCACGACCGCAGCATCGCCGACAGGTTGTGCGGCTTGTAGACGTCCTCCGCCACGACCGTGAGGTCCGGCTGGCGGCGGGCGAGGACGTCGAAGGCGCGCTGGGCGCGGCGTTCGGTCGGCATGACGGTCACGATACCCGTCCGTCGGCGGTGTTCCGGGCGTCGCGGCGACCACGAAGCGTTCCCGTTCCTGGCGCACGTGGTGCGCTTGACACCCCCCAGGGGCGGCGGTATGGTCGCCGGCGCGCCCCGCGAGAACCGTGCCGAGGTGGCGGAATTGGTAGACGCGCTAGCTTGAGGGGCTAGTGACCGCAAGGTCGTGTGGGTTCAAGTCCCATCCTCGGCACCAACGAGACGACATGGACGTGACGAAGCGAACGGGCCGGCCTGC